>NZ_JBANBA010000041.1:0-69008 GCF_059803475.1 Bradyrhizobium sp. UFLA05-89
TGTAGTACGGCACGACCGACAGGACTGCGTCCGCGCCAGCGGCTTCCGCCCGACGGGTGAGCTCGATGGCATGATCGGTTGCGTTCGCAACGGCGCCGGCGATGATCCTGCATCGACCGCGCGCGACATCGACCGCAGCGCGGATGATCAGCTCCTGCTCGGCCGCCGTCAGCGTTGGAGCTTCGCCAGTCGTCTCACAAACCAGGAGCGCCGGAGCACCGGCCGCGATCTGGCGCTCGCAGAGCATTGCGAAAGCCTTGAGATCGACGAGGCCTGCCGCGTTGAACGGGGTCGGCAGATCAGGGATATAGCCGGCGAGCCAGACGGACGGAGGGACGAGCATGGTTAGGGGACCTCACGCCGCGCGGTCCATCTGAGCGAGGCCTTGTCGCCGCGCAGACAGAACCAGCCCTTGATGGCACCTCACGCCCGCTTCGATCCGGAAGCCGAGCTGTTCGAGCTTCTTGCGGATCTTGAGTGCGAAACCGCTTTCGCCCGCCTTGATGCGAACCGCAATTGTCGCTGCGGCACTCAGGGAAGGGGCGATTTGCGCAAAGGCGCTTTCAAATTCGTCGATCGATTCCTGGACGGTGATGAGACCGACGGCGCATGTCGCCTTGCGCAGGCGAAACGTCGACGGGAATCCAATCCGGACAAAGCCGCGCCGCCGCAGGGCGAGATACAGGCTGGTACTGCCCTGGCCCGCGACGATCGCACGATGGAGGTTGGAAAGATGCGTAAGCGCGATCGTGGTCTCGACGACCTGATCGTGCTCGGGGGTAACTGAATGGAGCTGGAGCATTTGGATACTCTCTGGGAAGATCTGCGTTCCGTCAGGCGGCGCGCCGGTCGGCGGCCACTTGCGGCGTGCGGTTCATGTCGAGCTCGATCTCACGAGGCAGTTCGACGATGGTTTCGATATGATGTCCGTTCTCGAACAGCGCGTACTTGATCGCTTGGGCGCGGCTGACGAAGAGCCCGCCATAGAGGCCGTCCTGTTCCTGGGCGACCCACTGTCCCCTGCGATTCCGGCCGATGAAGACAACAGTTGAAGGCGAGCTGCACGACGGAGGTTCGACGAGTTTCACGTTAGAATTCCTTCTGGTCGACGCAAATGCGCACCCTCCGACGGAGGCTGTCCGCTTCCGACGAATATTGGGAGAATTCGTTGCGGGCACGCTTTGCGTGGCTTGTCCCGCTAATATCTCGGCTTGCGAATATGATTTCGAGGGCGGCCGCGGGGCGATCTTGTAGGAACGTTATAAAGTCGGGGGAGAACGGTCTTCAGACTGCTTCGACAAGACCGACGACATGCACCAGCGCAAACAATGCGCCGAACGCGACCGCCTCGTCCCAATGATTAAGGCGCGTGCGGAACGGTGGCTCGCGCTTGATCAGCCCGACGAGTACGCACAGGATGATCGCCATCCAGAGCAGGGCAGTGAGGCTCTTGCCGAAGCCGACGCTGCTGAACGCAGCAAAGCAGCCGAGCAGCGCGGCCCGCACGAGAAAGCGCACGAGCACCTTGGGTGTGCTCAGCGCGTGTGGCATGTCTGGCGATCGCGACAAGGTTCGGTGCACCCGACTGCGAGCTAGCCGAAATGATCGCAGTTGACCGGTTCGTACAGCTGACTCGCGGCCTGGCGAACGGACGGAACGCTTGGCCGGGTCTTTTCCGCACTTAGCATCTGCGCCTCTACAACAACCGAGAGCAGAGCGAGAGCGAGATCGGCGTGCTGCGCCTCGACCGAGTTCTCCAGCCAATCCGGCAACTCGCGTTCGCGCGAGAGCGCGCAATACCATTCGCCATCGTCATAGGCGATGCGGCGGACCTGCCACAGTGGCAATTCGAGTTCCAGGAGCACGAGCGCAGCATCGGCCCAGGCTTCGGCATCGATCAGGCGCGACAGCCGTGCGGTTCGTTCGCTCTGCCCGAGCGAAGGGAAACGGCGGCAGGCCTTGTCGATGAGGTCGAGCATCAGGGGCCGCGTGACCGCCTGCGCTCTGCGAAGCCGCTCGCCGAGCGAGGCCGGATCGAAATTTTGCAGAACGGAAGACATGACGGCGTCTCGATCATGGGCCGGTTGCGGGTCCGCAGCCGATGCCATCAAGATCGCGGGAGGGGCATTTGAAAGCGAGATGGGGCAGGGGAGAGAAATATAGGGATTTCATAAAGATCGGAGCGGGCCGCGTAAGGGGTCCGTAGCTTCTCCAAACTCACAATCGTCGTCCCGGCGCGCCAGGACGACAGCGTGATTTGTGACGCCGGCCAGCGCGCCAGCCAGACACCTGTAGAACTGCCAGAGCTCCACGCCGCGCTCGGCCTTTATGAGATTCCTATATCGTCGCCATAGCCTCCATCTCGAAAACCTATGCCTCGGGTGGCACTTGTCGGCCTGACAGCGCGGCATCCGTATCCGGACTGCGCTTGGATGCATAGGGATACTCTCATGCTCGATATCATCATGCTGGCGTTGGCTTCGGCCTTCTTCGCGCTCGCGATCGGCTACACCTACGCCTGCGAACGGCTCTGACGGGAGCTTGACCATGATCTTCGATTATTCGCTCGCCGCGGTCGTCTCGCTGGGCCTTCTCTTCTACCTCACTTATGCGTTGCTGCGGCCCGAGCGGTTCTGACGGTGCTTCTGCTGCTCAAACTGCTGCTGGCGGACGCTCTGCTCGTCGCGCTTCTGCTTACGTTGCTTCCACCGCTTCTGCACGGAAGGCGAGTCCTCAAAGGTTAATGCCATGACTGTCATCGGTTGGCTCCAGATCATTCTGTTCTGCGTCATCATCCTCGCCCTGACCAAGCCGCTCGGCTGGTACATGACCCGCGTCTTCAATGGTGAGCGCACCTTCCTGTCGCCCGTGCTGCGCCCGGTCGAGGCCGGGCTCTACTGGATCTCCGGCGTGGACGAGAAGCGGGAGCAGCATTGGCTGACCTATACGGTCGCGATGCTGCTATTCCACATCGGCGGCTTCCTCATCATCTATGCCGTAATGCGGCTCCAGGCCGTGCTGCCGTTCAACCCGGCCGGTCAGTCGGCGGTCGCGGAGGATTTGTCCTTCAACACCGCCGTCTCCTTCATCACCAACACCAACTGGCAGAACTACGGCGGCGAGAGCACGGTATCGTATCTCGTGCAGATGCTGGGCCTGACGCACCAGAACTTCCTGTCGGCAGCGACCGGCATCGCGCTTGCCGTGGCGCTGATCCGCGGCTTTTCGCGCGCGTCGATGCGCACCATCGGCAATTTCTGGGTCGATGTCACGCGCTGCACCCTATATGTGCTGCTGCCGATATGCATCGTCTATGCGCTGTTCCTGGTTTCGCAGGGCATGCCTCAGACGCTTGGCGACTATGTCGAGGCGACCACGCTCGAAGGAGCCAGGCAGACCATCGCGGTCGGCCCGGTGGCGTCGCAGGTTGCGATCAAGATGCTCGGCACCAATGGCGGCGGCTTCTTCAACGCCAATGCGGCGCATCCCTTCGAGAACCCGACCGCGCTGTCGAACTTCGTGCAGATGATTTCGATCTTTGCGTTGGGTGCTGCACTTACCAACGTGTTCGGCCGCATGGTCGGCAACCCGCGCCAGGGCTGGGCGATCCTCGCCGTGATGGGCGTCTTGTTCGTCGCAGGTGTCGCGGTGACCTATTGGGCCGAGGCCAACGGCACCTCAACCCTGCAGGCGCTGGGTCTCACCGGAGGTAACATGGAGGGCAAGGAGGTTCGCTTCGGCATCGTCGCATCCTCGTTGTTCGCCGTGATCACCACGGCCGCGTCCTGCGGCGCCGTCAACGCCATGCATGACAGCTTCACCGCGCTTGGCGGCATGATCCCGCTGATCAACATGCAGCTCGGCGAGATCATCGTCGGCGGCGTGGGCGCCGGCCTCTATGGCATGTTGCTGTTCGTGGTGATCGCGATCTTCGTCGCGGGGCTCATGGTTGGCCGCACGCCGGAATATGTCGGCAAGAAGATCGAGGCGCGCGAGGTCAAGATGGCGATGCTCGCGATCCTGGTGCTGCCCCTGATGTATCTCGGCTGGACCGCGGTTGCCGTGGTGTTCCCGCCGGCGGTAGCCTCGATGGCGAACGCGGGGCCGCACGGCTTCACCGAGGTGCTCTACGCTTACACCTCGGCGACCGGCAACAACGGTTCGGCCTTCGCGGGCCTCACCGGCAACACCTTCTTCTACAACCTGACGCTCGCCAGTGCGATGTTCGTAGGTCGGTTCTTCATGATCATCCCCGCAATGGCGATCGCCGGTTCGCTGGCGGGGAAGAAGACTCATCCGCCGTCAGCCGGCACGTTCCCGACCACGGGCGGGCTGTTCGTCGGCCTGGTCGTCGGCGTCATCCTTATCATTGGCGGCCTGACCTTCTTCCCGGCGCTCGCGCTCGGACCCATCGTCGAGCATCTCGCGATGAACGCCGGCAACGTCTTCTGATCGAATTGTCTGGAGTGACCTCCATGGAAACCATGAAACTGCAAAAGCGCGCTTCCGTCTCGGCGATGCTCGATCCGAAGATCGTTGTGCCCGCGGTTCGCGCGTCCATCACCAAGCTCGATCCACGGGTCATGATCAAGAACCCCGTGATGTTCGTGGTCGAGATCGTCGCGGCGCTCACGACCGTCATCTTCCTGCGCGACCTCCTCACCGGCGGGGCGGGCCTCGGGTTCACCTTCCAGATCATCCTCTGGCTGTGGTTCACGGTGCTCTTCGCCAATTTTGCGGAGGCGGTGGCGGAAGGCCGCGGCAAGGCGCAGGCGGATTCGCTTCGCAAGACCCGCACGGAAAGCCAAGCCAAGCTGCTGACCGGCTCCGACCAGACCTTCAAGCTGGTGCCTGGCACCAGCCTCAAGGTCGGCGATGTCGTGCTGGTCGAGGCCGGTGATACGATTCCCTCCGATGGCGAAGTGATCGAGGGCGTCGCATCGGTCAACGAGGCTGCCATCACCGGTGAATCCGCGCCCGTGATCCGCGAATCCGGCGGCGACCGCTCGGCGGTGACCGGCGGCACACAGGTGCTGTCCGACTGGATCCGCGTCCGCATCACGGCCGCGCAGGGCTCGACCTTCATCGACCGCATGATCAAGCTGGTCGAGGGCGCCGAACGGCAGAAGACGCCGAACGAGATCGCGCTCAACATCCTGCTCGCAGGCCTCACCATCATCTTCGTGTTCGCCACCGTCACCATTCCGAGCTACGCGGCCTATGCAGGCGGCTCGATCTCGGTGATCGTGCTGGTCGCGCTGTTCGTGACGCTGATTCCGACCACGATCGGCGCGCTGCTCTCGGCGATCGGCATCGCCGGCATGGACCGCCTGGTGCGCTTCAACGTGCTGGCGATGTCCGGCAGAGCCGTCGAGGCCGCCGGCGACGTCGATACGCTCCTGCTTGACAAGACCGGCACCATCACGCTCGGCAATCGCCAGGCGACTGCGTTCCGCCCCGTGCGCGGCGTGACCGCGCAGGAGCTCGCTGACGCAGCCCAGCTCGCCTCGCTCGCCGACGAGACGCCCGAGGGGCGATCGATCGTCGTGCTGGCGAAGGAGAAATACGGCATCCGCGGCCGTGACATGGCCGAGCTGGGCGCCACCTTCATCCCGTTCACGGCGCAGACCCGCATGAGCGGCGTCGATGCGGGTGGCATATCGGTGCGAAAAGGTGCGGTCGACGCCATGCTCAACTATGTCGGCGGTGGTGCGCCGCTGGTCGCCTCGGGCAACACGGCACGCGCGATGCAGCCGGCCCCGCTCTCGGAGGTCGGACGCGAGATCCAGGCCATCGCGGATGAGGTGTCGAAGTCCGGCGGTACACCGCTGGCGGTCGCCAAGGACGGTCGCCTGCTGGGCATCGTCCAGCTCAAGGACATCGTCAAGGGGGGCATCCGCGAGCGCTTTGCGGAACTTCGCCGCATGGGCATCCGCACCATCATGATCACTGGCGATAATCCGATGACCGCAGCCGCGATCGCCGCGGAAGCCGGCGTCGATGACTTCCTTGCGCAGGCGACACCCGAGGACAAGCTCAAGCTGATCCGCGACGAGCAAGCCAAGGGCAAGCTGGTTGCGATGTGCGGCGACGGCACCAACGATGCGCCGGCGCTAGCGCAGGCAGATGTCGGCGTCGCCATGAACACGGGCACGCAGGCTGCACGCGAGGCCGGCAACATGGTCGACCTCGATTCCAACCCGACCAAGCTGATCGAGGTAGTCGAGATCGGCAAGCAGCTTTTGATGACGCGCGGTGCGCTGACGACCTTCTCGATCGCCAACGACGTCGCGAAATATTTTGCGATCATCCCCGCGATGTTCCTGGCGTTCTACCCGCAGCTCAACGTGCTCAACGTGATGAACCTGTCGAGCCCGCAAAGCGCCATCCTGTCGGCGATCATCTTCAACGCACTGATCATCATCGCGCTGATTCCATTGGCGCTGAAGGGCGTCGCCTATCGCGCAGTCGGCGCCGGTGCGCTCCTGCGCCGTAACCTGATGGTCTACGGCCTGGGAGGCATCATCATTCCCTTTATCGGCATCAAGGCGATCGATCTCGTGGTCACCGCCCTGCACCTTGCTTGAGATCGTCATTGCGAGGAGCGGAGCGGCGACGCGATAGGCCGTCACCACCGGAGACATTTCTGGATTGCTTCGCTTCGCTTCGCTCGCAATGACCGAGAATAGGAGAGACATCATGCTCAGAGAAATCCGCCCCGCCATCGTCCTGCTGGTCGCGCTGACCGTCATCACGGGACTGGCCTATCCGCTCGCGATGACCGGAATTGCCGGCGTGCTCTTCCCGACGCAGGCACAGGGCAGTCTGGTCGAGAAGGACGGCAAGGTCATCGGCTCCGCCCTGATCGGGCAGGAGTTCAAGGAGGACAGATATTTCCATGGTCGCCTGTCGGCGACGCTCGCGCCGGACCCGAATGATTCGACCAAGACGGTGTCAGCGCCCTACAACGCTGCCAATTCCGGCGGCTCCAACCTCGGTCCGACCAGCAAGGCGCTGGCCGATCGGCTCAAGGAAGATGTGGACAAGCTGAAGGCCCAGAATCCGGGCCAGCCGGTGCCGATCGACCTCGTCACGACGTCCGCCAGCGGTCTCGACCCGCACATCTCGCCCGAAGCCGCCCAATTCCAGGTGCCGCGGGTCGCCAAGGCGCGCAGTATGCCGGAGGAACAGCTCAGGCAGATTGTGGCCGCCAATACCGAAGGCCGCCTGTTGGGCCTGATCGGCGAGCCCCGGGTCAACGTGCTGGCGTTGAACCTAGCGCTCGATCAAGCCGCCAAGTAGCGGCCTAGGCTCCCCCTGGCCGGGTGACTATAATGCGCTGATGGTCCGAGAGCGCCGCGATCCCGAACAACGTCCTTCGCCCGAGGCGCTGCTGCAAGCGGCGCGCCGGGAGGAGAGCGCGAGCGGCAAGCTCAAGATCTTCGTCGGCGCCGCGCCCGGCGTCGGCAAGACCTATGAGATGCTGCAAAGCGCGCACGCCAAGCGCAAGGCGGGCATCGACGTCGTCGTCGGTTTCGTCGAGACCCATGGCCGCGCGGAGACCGAAGCGCTGCTTCGCGGGCTTGAAGTCATCCCGCGCAAGAAATTCGACTATCGTGGGCAGGTTTTGGAGGAGATGGACCTCGACGCGGTGATCGCGCGCCGGCCGCAAATCGCCCTCGTCGACGAACTCGCCCACACCAACGTGCATGGAAGCCGACATCCCAAGCGCTATCTCGACGTCGAAGAGCTACTCTCGAACGGCATCGACGTCTACACCGCCGTCAACATCCAGCATATCGAAAGCCTGAATGACGTCGTCGCGCAGATCACCCATGTGCGAGTGCGCGAAACAGTGCCGGATTCGGTGTTCGATCGTGCCGACGCGATCGAGCTGATCGACCTCACGCCCGATGATCTGATCCAGCGGCTGAAGGAGGGCAAGGTCTATGTGCCCAAGCAGGCCGAGCGGGCGCTGGAGCATTATTTCTCGCCGGGCAATCTCACGGCGCTGCGTGAGCTGGCACTGCGGCGCACGGCCGAGCGCGTCGACGAGCAGCTCCTCACTCATATGCAGGCCAACGCCATCGCCGGTCCCTGGGCCGCGGGCGAGCGTATCCTGGTATGCGTCAGCGAGGACCCGCGCGCGGCGGGCCTCGTGCGCTACACCAAGCGGCTGGCCGACCGGCTGCACGCGCCATTCACGGCGATCTCGATCGAGACGCGGCGATCGCTTCAGCTCTCGGACGCGGAGCGCGACCGGCTCGCCGATACGCTGCGGCTCGCCGAATCGCTCGGTGGCGAGGCTCTGACCATCCCCGGCGTCGGCCGTCGCATCGCCGACGACGTCATCAACTTTGCTCAAGGCAACAACGTCACGCAGATCGTGATCGGCAAGTCGACGCGATCGCGCTGGTTCGAGATGACGCGTGGCTCGGTGGTGCACGACCTCGTGCGGCGCTCCGGCAACATCACCGTGCACGTCATTTCCGGCGACGAATTACAAGGTGAGGCGGCGCCGAAAACAGCGGTGCAGACGGCGGCCCGCACGGAGCCGTTCGATCCGCGCCCCTATCTCAAGGCGCTCGGGATCGCTCTGCTTGGACTTGGCGCGGCCGAGCTGATCCAGCCGTATTTTGGCATCGAGAATGTCGATCTCGTGCTGCTGACGGCGGTGGTTGCGGTCGCGGTGCGTTACGGTCTCTGGCCGTCACTGCTCGCCACCGTCGCGGCGTCGCTCTCGTACAACTTCTTCTTTCTGCCGCCGATCTATGCCTTCACGATCACCGATCCGACAAACGTCGCTGCTTTCGTCCTGTTCATGGTGGTTGCGATGCTGGTGTCCAATGTCGCGGCTCGCGTGCGCACCCAGGCCGATACCGCGATCGGGCGCATCAGGATGACCGAGCAACTCCATGCCTTCAGCCGCAAGCTGGCGGGCACCGCGACGCTCGACGATGTCTTGTGGGCGACGGCCTACCAGATCGCGCTGATGCTGAAGGTGCGCGTGGTACTGTTGTTGCCGGAGGAGGGGCTGTTGACGGTCAAGTCCGGCTATCCGCCGGAGGATGAGCTCGACCAGGCTGACCTTGCTGCGGCCAATTGGGCCTGGAGCAACGACCGGCCCGCCGGCCGCGGCTCCGACACGCTGCCCGGCGCAAAGCGCCTGTTCCTGCCGATGCGCACCGGGCGCGGCCCGATCGGTGTGATCGGCATCGACAATGACCGCACCGGCCCGCTGCTCACGCCCGATCAGCGCCGCCTGCTCGACGCGCTGGTCGACCAGGGCGCGCTCGCGATCGAGCGCGTGCTGCTGGTCGAGGATATGGATCGCGTCAAGCGCACGGTCGAATCCGAGCGGCTGCGCTCGGCGCTGCTCACCTCGATCTCGCACGACCTGAAAACGCCGCTCGCCTCCGTGCTTGGGGCGGCCTCGACCATGCGTGACCTCGCCGGCGCCCTGTCCGATACCGAGAAGCGCGACCTGCTGGCAACCGTGATCGACGAATCCGAGCGGCTCAATCGCTTCATCGCCAATCTGCTCGACATGACCAAGCTCGAATCCGGCGCGATCGTGCCGAACACGGCGCTGCACGACGTCGGCGAAATCGTCGGCAGTGCGCTGAGGCGGGCGAGCAAGATCCTGACGCGCCACAAGGTCGATCTCCGGCTCGCCGCCGATCTGCCGATGCTCGAGCTCGATGCCGTGCTGTTCGAGCAGGTGCTGTTCAACCTGCTCGACAACGCGGCAAAATATTCGCCGCCGGATACCACCATCGCGATCCGCAGCCAGCGTGACAAGGATCGTGTCGTGCTGGAGGTCGCCGACGAAGGCGAGGGCATCCCGCCGGGCGAGCTCGAGAGCGTGTTCGACAAGTTCTATCGCGTGCAGAAGGGCGATCATGTCCGGCCCGGCACGGGGCTCGGTCTTGCGATCTCCCGCGGCTTCGTCGAGGCGATGCGCGGCACGATCACGGCGACGAACCGCGGGGATCGCAGCGGAGCGATGCTGACCATTCGCCTGCCGATCCCCGCGCAGACCAACGCATTGGACACCGCTGCATGAGCGCACCATCGATCAAGGTTCTGATCATCGACGACGAGCCGCCCATCCGTAAATTGCTGCGGATGGGGCTGACCACGCAGGGCTATGACGTCCTGGAAGCGTCGAACGGCAAGACCGCGCTGGAAAAGCTCACCGAGGAGCCGGCGCTGATCATCCTCGATCTCGGCCTGCCCGATATCCAGGGCCACGAACTGCTCCGTACTATCCGCGCGCGCAACGAGAGCGTGCCGATCGTGGTGCTGTCGAGCCGCGGCGACGAGGCCGGCAAGGTGCAGGCGCTCGATCTCGGGGCCGACGACTATCTGACAAAACCGTTCGGCATGGACGAGCTCTTGGCGCGGCTGCGTGCCGCGCTTCGGCACCAGCTCCAGGTCCAGGGCGAGCGCCCGGTGTTTCGCGCCGGCGATCTCTCCGTCGATCTCGTTCGCCGCATCGTCAAGGTCGGTGAGCGCGAAGTGAAGCTGTCGCCGAAGGAATATGATCTGCTGCGCGTGCTCGTGCAGCACGCCGGCAAGGTGCTGACGCACCGGTTCCTGCTGAAAGAGCTATGGGACGAGCTGACCGATGCGCAATACTTGCGCGTCTATGTCCGCCAGCTTCGCCAGAAGATTGAGGCCGATCCCGAGCGGCCGCAATATGTGCTGACCGAGACGGGGATCGGGTACCGGTTGAAGGCGGGGGATTGAGTCAGCTGCCCGGGCATCAGACTATCTCCTCATCCTGAGGAGCGCGGAACGCGCGTCTCGAAGGATGAGGGCCCGTATTCTGCAGCGGGGCCTTCATGGTTCGAGACTGCGCTTCGCGCCTCCTCACCATGAGGGGGTAGGGCGATGCACGCGCGCAGGCTATCAACCCGCCTTGCGATGCCTTGCCGTCGAACGATGCGTCTTGCGCGTGCTGCGACGCTGGCTCGTGCTCCGCCGCGGATGGGACCGCGCTGACGCCCGTCCCCTGCCTCTTCCCTTCAAGCTTTGCTTCAGCGCGTCCATCAGATTGATGACGTTGCTTGGCCGTTCTTCCGGCTCAGGCAGCTCGATCTTCTTGCCGCTGGCTTTTCGTTTCACCAGCGCCTTCAGCGCGTCCTCGTACTCGTCCTTGAACTTGCTGGGATCGAAATGCGCCGCCTTAGTGTGCAGGATATGGCCGGCGAGCTCGACCATGTCCTTGGTGATCTTCGCGCTCTTGATGTCGTCGAAGAACTGGTCCTCGTCGCGCAGCTCGTAGGGGTAGCGCAGCGTGGTGCCGAGCAAACCCTTGCCGAGCGGTTCGATGGCCATGACATGTTCGCGGTTCGTCAGCACGATCCTGGCGAGCGCCACACGCTCCTCGTCCTTCATGGCATCACGGATCACAGCAAAGGCATCGACCGCAGCCTTGCCGTCAGGAGCGACATAGTAGGGGTGGTTGAGGTAACGCTTGTCGATCTCCTCGCGCGGCACGAAGCTTTCGATGTCGATCGTATGATTGCTTTCGATCTGAACCGCTTCCAATTCCTCCGGCTCGATCTCGACATATTTGCCTTTACGTAGCTCGTATCCGCGTCCCTTCTGATCGCTCTCGACGACGTCGCCGGTCTCGGCATCGACCATTTGCTGCTTCAGACGGTTGCCGGTCTCCCGGTTGATCATGTGAAACCGTGTTTTCGCCGCAGCGGTCGCAGCGGGATAAAGGACGACCGGGCAAGTCACCAGCGACAGCTTCAATGTTCCTTTCCAATAGGCGCGGGGAGCCATTCCAATCTCCAATGTTTTCAATGCGTTTTCGGAACTCCAACCCACCTTATGGGTTTTGGTTCCGGGTGGGACTTTGGCCGTGATAGGCTCGAATGCACTTGAAAAAATGCGGGACCGGTCGTGCTGAGAAACCTCTCCACCTATCGGAAAAAGCGGGATTTCGAGATCACTCCGGAGCCGTCCGGCGAGACGGCGGTGACGCCCTCGAAACAGCGGCGTTTCGTGATCCAGAAGCACGACGCGACAAGGCTGCACTACGATCTCCGGCTGGAGTTCGATGGCGTCTTCAAGTCCTGGGCGGTGACGAAGGGGCCTTCGCTCGACCCGCATGACAAGCGGCTCGCGGTCGAGGTCGAGGACCATCCGCTCGATTACGGCGATTTCGAAGGCACCATTCCGGAAGGCCAGTATGGCGGCGGCACGGTGATGCTGTGGGACCGCGGATATTGGGAGTCTGAAGATCCCGAGCGCGGCTTCAAGAAGGGCGACCTCAAGTTCACGTTGCATGGCGACAAGCTGCATGGAAGCTGGGTGCTCGTGCGCATGCGCAATCGCGACGGCGAAAAGCGCACCAACTGGCTGCTGATCAAGCATCGCGACGACTATGCTCGCGAAGGCGAGGGCAACGACATCCTGGACGCGGACAAATCGGTCGCTTCCGGCCGGGCGATGGATCAAATCGCCGAGGGCAAGGGGCGCGCGCCAAAGCCGTTCATGCTGGCGAAGGGAACCAAAGGCAAGGCCGATGCGGTCTGGCAGTCCAATCGCGTCGATCAGGAGACGCGCACCATCAAGCCTGCGCCGCGCGCGGCCTTGAAGAAGGGCAAGGCGACGACAGCAACGACCGCGAAGAAAGTGTCGGAGATGCCGGACTTCGTCGCGCCACAGCTCTGCACGGCGGTGGAGCGTCCGCACCCGGGCGAGGGCTGGTGCCACGAGATCAAGTTCGACGGCTACCGCGTGCAGCTTCGTGTCGAGGATGGCGAAGCAACCCTCAAGACCCGCAAAGGCCTCGACTGGACCGGAAAATTCGCATCGATCGCTAAGGAAGGCAGCGCGCTGCCGGACGTGCTGATCGATGGTGAGATCGTCGCGCTCGACCACAACGGAGCGCCGAGCTTCTCCGCGCTGCAGGCGGCGCTTGCGGACGGCGAGACCGATGACCTCATCTTCTTCGCCTTCGATCTCCTGTTTGCCGAAGGCCTTGACCTGCGCCGGCTGCCGCTCGGCGAACGCAAGACGCGGCTTAAGAAGTTGCTGGACGCGCGCAAGAGGAAGTCGAGCCAGATCCGCTATGTCGAGCATTTTGAGAGCGGTGGCGATGCCGTGCTGCAATCTGCCTGCAAGCTCCAGCTCGAAGGCGTGGTCTCGAAGAAGCTCGACGCGCCCTATCGTTCAGGGCGCACCGAAAGCTGGACCAAGGCGAAATGCCGCGCCGGCCATGAGATCGTGATCGGCGGCTACAAGACCACGAATGGTAAATTCCGCTCTTTGATGGCGGGCGTGCACCGCGGCAATGATCTCGCCTTTGTAGGCATCGTCGGCACCGGCTTTGGTGCTGACAAGGTCAAGCGCATCATGCCGCTGTTGAAGGCGGCGGAGGCCAGGGAGAGCCCGTTCGGCGGCAAGAACGCGCCGAAGAAGACCCGCGACGTGCATTGGCTGAAGCCCGAGCTCGTGGCCGAGATCGAGTTCGCAGGCTTCACCGCCGACGGCAATATCCGCCAGGCCGCGTTCAAGGGCCTGCGGCAGGATAAGCCCGCCGAGGAGGTCGAGGCCGAGGCGCCGGTGAAGACCGAGCTTGCCGAGCCGTCGCCGCGGAAGGGCAAGGCGAAGGCTGCGTCAAAGACAAGATCAAAGCAGCCCGGTACCGCGGAAGTGATGGGCGTCGTCATCTCGAAGCCCGACAAGGAGCTGTGGCCAGACGGTGGGGATGGCGATCCCGTCACCAAGCTCGATCTCGCGCACTACTTCGAGGCGGTCGGCGAATGGATGATCGCGCATCTGAAGGGAAGGCCGTGCTCGCTCATTCGAGCGCCCGACGGCATCAAGGGCGAGTGCTTTTTCCAGCGTCACGCCATGCAGGGCACGTCGAACCTGCTGGAGCTCGCAAAGGTCTCCGGCGATCGCAAGCCATATTTGCAGGTCGATCGGATCGAGGGGCTGGCGGCGGTGGCGCAGATCGGCGGCGTCGAGCTGCATCCCTGGAATTGCGCGCCTTACGCCTATGATACGCCAGGCCGGTTGGTGTTCGATCTCGATCCCGCGCCGGACGTGGCTTTCCCCAACGTGATCGAGGCGGCCAGGGAGATGCGACAGCGTCTGTCCGACGTCGGACTGGAGAGCTTCTGCAAGACCACCGGCGGCAAGGGAATGCACGTCGTCGTGCCGCTGCTTTACGGTGCGCGGGACAGGGTCGATTGGAAGGAGGCGAAAGCCTTTGCCCAAGGCGTATGTCGGTGGATGGCTGACGATGATCCGCAGCGATATCTGCTCAACATGTCGAAAAAGCTGCGCAACGGAAAGATCTTCCTCGACTACCTGCGCAACGACCGTCTTTCGACGGCCGTGGCACCGTTGTCGCCGCGCGCCCGCGACGGCGCCACCGTCTCCATGCCGCTGACCTGGGCGCAGGTGAAGGGTGACCTCGATCCGAGGCGCTACACGCTGCGCACTGTGCCAGGACTTCTGGCGCGATCAAAGGCGTGGGAGGGCTATGACGATGCGGCCGCATCGATCAAGGCGGCGATCAAGAAGCTGGCGGGGAAGGTGAAGTAGTGGCGGATTCACCGAAGAGGTGGAATCGGTAGGGTGGGCAAAGCGAAGCGTGCCCACCATCGCTTGCCCGGATTGACACAGAATAAGTGGGCACGGCGCTTCGCGCCTTTGCCCACCCTACGATGTCGGCGATCAAAGCTAGATCCGTCCCATCAGCAGCAAGATCAGCAGAATGACGATGATCAGCCCCAGTCCGCCGCCACCGTAGTAGCCGGTGCCGTAGAACGGACCGCCGCCGATGCCACTGAAGCCGCCGAGCAGCGCGATGACCAAAATGATCAGAATGATTGTACCGATGGACATGCAAATCTCCTCCAGCCCTCGCAAAGAAGGGTCGTTGTCTTGACCAATTTTCGTCGGGGCAACTTGCCGTCGTAGCGAAAGTTCCTCGCTCGGATCATGATAAGAAGGCGTCAAGCAGGGGAACCTTTGTGTTCGAACGCGGCCTGATTTACATCAGTCGGCAGAGGACAATGTCATGTCAGCACCGCTCGTCGTTTCGATCCCGCACCGTCTCGGTCGCGAGGAGGCCGCGCGTCGTTTGAAATCCGGGCTTGGCCGCGCCGCAGCGAGCATTCCGGTGATGCAGGTCGAGGAGGAGCGCTGGGAGGGCGACCGCATGAATTTTCGCATCCGCGCGCTCGGGCAGGTCGCGACCGGTTTGGTCGATGTCGGAGAGGATCAGGTGCGGGTCGAGGTGATGCTGCCCTGGCTGTTGCAGCGCTTCGCCGAACTGGCGCAAGCCACGATCCGCAAGCGTGGGCAATTGTTGCTGGCAAAGGGCGATGGCAAGTAGAGTCTTGGCGTCAGGCGGGCGCGGGTTGCCGCGCGGCTCTTGCGGCACGCGCAATGCGAGCCTTCAGGACGGTTGCCGGAAACGAGCCAAAGGCCTGTGAGAGCCGCAGATCATGACCCTCGTGACCGGCGATCGCATAGCCCTTCGCGTCAATAATCGCATCGAGCGCTTCGAATGACGGCCATTCGCGGCCACCTTGCGTGAACGGTGCAAAGGCTCGCCCGACCAGGACGATCGCTGCGTCGCGTCCGTGGCGCCGCGCGAAAGCGATGACATGGTCGGCGTGCGGTCCGCTCACCACCAGAGGCTGGTAGTCGCCACGGGTAAAGACGTCGGCAAGCTCGGAGCGCAGCTTCAGGAGTTGCCGCGTCCAGGCGAGCTTCAGTCGACCGTCCGACCAGTTCCGGGCAAGACCGTTCCAGTCGGGGCGGTCCAGCGCGTCGAGCGCAACTTGTCGCTGGACAAAATCAACCGGACGGCGATTGTCCGGATCGACCAGCGACAGATCCCAGAATTCGGTGCCTTGATAAAAATCCGGCACGCCAGGGAGCGTTACCTTCAGCGTGAGCTGGCTCAGCGAATTCAGTGCACCGAGCAGGGCGAGGCGTCGCCCCAGCGTTTGAAGCGCCTCCAGGAATTCGGCGGAAACGGTGGGATCGAGAATCCTCGCAATGAAGTTCTGTACGCCTCCCTCATAGGCCTCGTTCGGATTGAGCCAGCTCGTCTCCTCCTTGCCTTCGCGGGCCGCTTTGAGCGCGTAGGCCTGGATGCGGTCGATGAAGCCCGCGTCAGGCGGCCCGGACATCCATGCGCCGAGCAGCGTCTGGTAGAGCATGTATTCGAACGTCGCCGACGGCGCGCGCATCTCGCCATGCGTTGTTATGTGAGGCACGTTCAGCACCTTCCAGCGTGCTACCGCGCTGGTCCATTCACCCGGGATTTCGCTGAGCGCGGCGAGCCGGGCCCGCGCATCCTCGCCGCGCTTGGTGTCATGCGTGGCCGTGGCCGTCATGCCATGCGGCCAATCCCTGGCGCGTGCCTTCATGGTCTCATGGAGGGCGGGTAATGCGAGAGCCTTTGCGGCGGGATCGCCGCCGACTTCGTTCAGCGCGAGCAGGCGGTGATAGCGATAGAAGGTCGTATCCTCCAGCGACTTCGCCAGCATCGGCCCGGTGAATTGCTGCACCTTCAGCGCAAAGCGTCGCACGCGCGGGGTACTGTGCGGCGGCCGATCTGGCTTGAGCAGATCCATGGTCAGGGCATCGCGCAGGAAGTCGAAAATGCCGTCGTCAGCCGCAAACCATTCCGCGCGAGCGCGCCCGATGGCCTCTTCGATCAGCCTGCGGTCGTGCGCCGTCGATCCGCTCGTCGTGATGTAGGTGCGGTAGACCGGGAAATGCAGCACGTAGAGCTCGAGCGCCTGCCGCAGGCTGTCGGCGGAAAAGTCGCGCGTCGAGTAGTGCCCGTTGGCGATGCGGGCGAGCAGGCGCGTCAGCACGGTGAATTCGCTCGTGAGAAGCGTATCCAGCACGCGTCGCTTGGCTTCCATCAGATAAGGTGCAAGCCGCGGCGAGCGGTTGCTGATCTGGCGCCAGGTTTCGTCGAGCGCGTCGAGCCCCTTGGCATCGACCAGTACCTGGGTGATGACGTTCATCCATTCATAGCCGGTCGTGCCGTGAACGCCGGCGAAGCGCGGCAGCCGTTCGTGCTCGCACAGGATCTTTTCGATCACGGTGTAGAACGGCTTTGCGGGGCCTTGCGCGTCGCGGACGATCCGGCGGAGCCGCTGGCAATATTGTGCGGGATCGCGCAAGCCGTCGATATGATCGAGCCGGATACCCTGCAGCCTGCCGTCCGCGACCAGCTGCTTGACCAGCCGGTGCGTGGCAGCAAATGTGCTCGCGTCCTCGACCCGCAGCCCGGCGAGACCGTTGACGTCGAAGAAACGGCGATAGTTGATATCGCTGGAGGCGAGCCGCCAATGGCCGAGCTTGTAGTGCTGGCGTTCGAGCAGATGATGCAAGGCAAGCGTTTGTGTCGGGCGGTCCTTGGCCGAACGATAGGCGGCAAGGCCTCGCTCCATGATTTCGGGCGCACCGGTGATCGCCCTCAGTTCGAGCCTGAAGGCCGGTGCCTCATCGCGGTTTGGATGGCGCAGTCCCTTGTAGCGTTCGGCGAGCTCAAGCAGACGCTTTCCAGCCTCGCTGCCGGCGGCATCCGCCTCCTTCACGATCATCCGCAGGACTTCGCCATAGCGCTCCGGCGCGATCGGCAGGCGATGCTCGAAGTACCACGCCGAAAAGCTGCCTTCGCCTGCATCAAAGCGCAGCTCGATCTCGCCACGCTCCAGCGCCTCGCCATAGGCCGAGCCGAGGATCGGCAGCAGCACGCCGCCGCGGGCGCGATAAGGCAACTGGTCCCAGTCGATGTCGAAGGAGGCCGCGTGCGGCGACGCCTGTCCCCATTCCAGCACGTCGAGCCAGTACGGGTTATCCGCGAAGTGGACGCCGACATGATTCGGGACGAAGTCGATGATCAGGTCAAGGTCATGCTGCTTTAGGGTGTCGCTGAAACGGGTAAAGCCGGCCTCTCCGCCGAGCTCGGGATTGAACTGGCTGTGGTCGACGATGTCGTAGCCGTGGGTCGAGCCCTTGCGCGCCTTCATCAGCGGCGAGGCGTAGACATGCGTGATGCCGAGAGCCTTGAGATAGGGTACGACCCGGGCGGCGTCGTCGAAGTTGAATTCGGCCGTGAATTGCAGGCGATAGGTGGCGAGCGGAACGGCACGAGGCATGTTCACCTCACAAGGCGCCAGACCACGAACCAGGGCGGAAGTCGATCACCGGCATCGTCACCCCATATTGGCGTGCCAGTCATGTTTGGTGAGGTGACATCGCGATCCGACAGATTGGCGGTCAGGCGCAGAGTCGCGCCGTCCCCCAAGCGCCAATGCGCGGTCAAGAGGCCGCTCTCCTCAACTTTGGCGTCGCCAAAGGCCGCGCCGGAAAGCCGTGGCATGATTTCGGTGCGGCGAATGCGCAGGAGCTCGCGCACCAGCGACAGCCGCGCGTCGTGCTCCGGGATACGCGAGTCCCAGTCGAGCACGGCGGATTGCGGCGTCGCCGGATCGAGCGGATCGGGCACTTCGTCGCCATATTTCTCGTAAGCCCAGGCATATTCCTGGCGCCGTCCGTTGCGAACGGCATCGGCGAGATCGCCGTGGAAATCGCAGAAGAACGGGAACGGCTTCGTCGATCCCCACTCCTCGCCCATGAACAGCATCGGCACCATTGGCGCGAGCAGGGTAACGGCGAGGGCCGCCTCGATCGCTCGGGGGTTCGCGATGCTCTCCAGCCGATCGCCAAATGGCCGGTTGCCGATCTGATCGTGGTTCTGCAGGAAATTGACGAAAGTGTCCGGGGGAAGCTGGCGGCTCGGCTCGCCCCGCGGCTTGTTGCCCCAGAACGCTGAGACCTCGCCCTGATAGACGAAGCCCGACGCCAGCGCGCGGGCGAGGTCGCCGCGCGGCGAGCGCTGATAATCGCCATAATAGCCAGAGGATTCGCGCGTCAGCATCACGTGCCAGACGTGATGATAGTCGTCGTTCCACTGGCCGCGATATTTTCCATTTGGCGGCTCCTCGGTGGGATCGAGCAAGCTCGCGCGATTGTCGCCATTCTCCAGCACGAGATGAATGTGCCGCCCGGTCGCCGCCGCAAGCTGGCCCGCTGCAATGCTGAGATCGTGCAGCACCGACTGCTCGCCCGGGATCGCCATGATGTGATTGGCGGCGTCCAGCCTCAGGCCATCGAAGCGGTAGTCGCTGAGCCAGCAAAGCGCGTTCTCGACCGCGAAGGCGCGGACCTGCGGCACACGATAATCGATAGCGCTGCCCCACGGCGTATGCGCATCGGTGAAGAAGTTCGGCGCATAACGGCCAAGATAGTTTCCCTCGGGGCCGAAGTGGTTGTAGACGACGTCGAGAAAGACCATCAGACCGCGCAGGTGCGCTTCGTCGATCAGCGTCTTCAAGTCTTCGGGCCGGCCATAGGCGCTGTCGGGCGCATACCACAGCACGCCGTCATAGCCCCAGCCGCGCTTGCCGGCGAAGTCCGCCAGCGGCATCAACTCCAGCGCGGTGATCCCCGTCGCGACGAGGTGATCAAGCTTGCCGATCATGGCGCGATAGTTTCCTTGCGGCGTGAAGGTGCCGACATGGGATTCCAGCAGCACCGTCTCATGCCACGGACGGCCGCGCCAATCTCTGGCGCGCCACTCGAAACTGTCGTGGTCGATCACTTCGCTCGGCCCGAACACATCCTCCGGCTGGAAGGCGGAAGCCGGGTCCGGTACGTCGAGTTCGTCGTCGATTCTGAACCGATAACGGGTTCCCGCCGTCAGCCCGGGAATGTCGGCCACGTACCAGCCGTCCTCGCCGCGCCGCATCGCATGGCGCTTGTCGAGCACGAGGTCGACGTGCCTTGCACCGGGCGCCCAGAGCCGGAACGATACGCCCTCCTTGCTCGCCTTGGCGCCGAAGGATGGCCTCATAGCGCGCCTGCAAAGGCGAGCACCGAGCGCGGCGGCGCCTTGCTGTCGGTGCCGGGCAGGAAATCGACAGTGTTCAACTTGGCATCGGTCGTATTCAGGATCTGCTGCCAGCTCTTGTAGTCGGCCATCTTGGGCAATTTGAATCCGATCTCTTCCGGTGCGGCGTTCAGGACAATAAAGATCGCGGGCACGCTGGGTTCCAGCGGGCCGAGCACGTAGGCGAGAAATCTCCCTTCTGGGAAATTCCAGTCGCCCTCCTTCATCTCCTCGGCTGCCGGCGTCAGCCACAAGACGCCATAGGAGCCGTCGGCGCGGCGGCCGTCGAGCCAGCGCTGGCTGCGGAGCTGCGAGAAGCGACGGCGGATCTCGGCGAGCTGGTTGACGAACTCAACCATGTCCTCACCGTCCTTGCCGAGATTGTCCCAGAGCACCCAGCCCACCTCATTGTCCTGGCAATAGGCATTGTTGTTGCCAGATTGGGTGTTGCCGACCTCATCGCCGGCAAGCAGCAGCGGCGTGCCCTGTGCAAGCATCAGGCAGGCGAGCACGTTCTTGCGGAGCTGGCGGCGCAGCGACAGGATTTGCGGATCGTCGGTCGGGCCCTCGACACCGCAATTGTTGCTGTGGTTGTCGTTGGAGCCGTCGCGATTGTCCTCGCCATTGGCTTCGTTGTGCTTCTGGTTGTAGCTGAAGAGGTCGGCGAGGGTGAAGCCGTCGTGCACCGTGATGTGGTTGATGCTGGCGCGCAGCTTGCGGCCGTCATGGTGGAACAGGTCGGATGATGCCGTCATGCGGCTCGAGATGTCGCCGATCAGGCTGCCTTCGCCGCTCCAGTAACGACGCATGGCGCTGCGGTAGCGGTCGTTCCACTCCGACCATTGCGAGGGAAACGCGCCGACCTGATAGCCGCCGAGGCCGAGGTCCCAGGGCTCGGCGACGAGCTTTACGCCCTGGAGCACCGGATCCTGGCGGACCGCGGTCAGAAACGAGCTGCCGCGGTCAAACCCGTTCGGTCCGCGTGCGAGCGTGGTGGCGAGATCGAAACGGAAGCCGTCGACATGGCAGACCTCGACCCAATAGCGCAGCGAATCCGTCACCATCTGGAGCACGCGCGGATGGGTGAGGTTGACTGATGAGCCGCAGCCGGTGAAATCGTCGTAGTAGCGCGGGTTCTCGCGGTTCAGCCAGTAATAGGAGGCGTTGTCGATGCCGCGGAAGGAAAGCGTCGGGCCGAGATGGTTGCCTTCGGCAGTGTGGTTATAGACGACGTCGAGCATCACCTCGATCCCGGCGTCGTGCAGGCGCGCTACGGTGGTGCGGAAGGAATCCAGCGGATTGTCCTGCGCGTAGCGCGGCTCGGGCGCGAAGAAGGCAAGTGTGTTGTAGCCCCAGTAGTTGGCGAGCTTCTTCTCCACCAGCACGCGGTCGTCGATGAAGCCGTGGATCGGCAGCAATTCGACGGTGGTGACACCCAATCGTTTCAGGTGCTCGATCATGGCCGGTGAGGACAGTCCGCCAAACGTGCCGCGCAGGTTCGGCGGCACGTCATCGCGCCTTTGCGTCAGCCCCTTGACGTGGGCCTCGTAGATGATCGTCTCGTCCCAGGGGATGTTCGGGCGGATTTCGCGCCGGCCCCAGTTGAAGGTCTCGTCGACGACCACGGCCTTGATCATGCCGCGCGCATTGTCGCGCCGGTCGAAGGACAAATCCTCGCGCGGGCTGCCGGTGCGATAGGCGAAATGCGCATCGCTCCACACCAGGCGTCCGGCGAGCCGCTTGGCGTAGGGGTCGAGCAGCAGCTTGTTGGGATTGAAACGGTGGCCGTGCTCGGGCTCGTAGGGGCCATGCACGCGGTAGCCGTAAAGCTGGCCTGGCGAGACGTCGTTGAGATAGCCGTGCCAGACGTCCTCGGTGCGCTCGGGCAATTCGATGCGCTCGAGCTCGCGCCGTCCCTGGCTGTCGAACAGGCACAGCTCGACCTTCTGCGCGTTGGCGGAGAACAGCGCGAAGTTGGTGCCGCGTCCGTCCCAGCTTGCACCGAGGCGTGCGGGCGTTCCGGCGGTCAGTCGCATGCGTCAGCTTTCCGGAACGAGGAAGATCGCGGCTAGCGGCGGAATGGTCAGGCGCAGCTCCGGCGTCTTGGCGTCAACCGCCAGCACCTCTCCGACGTTCCCGACGTTGCTGCCGCCATAGTGAGCGGAGTCGGAATTGAAGACCTCGTGCCATTTGCCGGCGAGCGGCACCCGGACGCGATAATTGCGATAGACGTTCGGCGAGAAATTCACGATCACGAGACAGCGCGCACGGGCGTCGAACCCCTTGCGCAGCCAGGCGAACACATTGCGGTTGGCATCATCGGTGATCAGCCACTCGAAGCCGGCCTGATCGCAATCCATCTGATGCAGCGCAGGCACGGCGCGATAAAGCCGATTGAGGTCGCGAACCAGCGACTGGATGCCGGAATGGTTCTTGTATTCGAGCAGATGCCAGTCGAGCGACTGGTCGTGATTCCATTCCTTCCCCTGCGCAAACTCGCCGCCCATGAACAGCAGCTTCTTGCCGGGATGGCCGAACATGAAGCTGTAATAGGCGCGCAAGTTCGCGAAGCGCTGCCATTCGTCGCCCGGCATGCGGCCGAGAATCGAGCGCTTGCCGTGCACGACCTCGTCGTGCGACAGCGGCAGGATGAAGTTTTCCGAGAAGGCGTAGTGCAGGCCGAACAGGATCTCGCCGTGATGGTGCTTGCGGTGGATCGGATCCTTGCTGATGTAGTTCAGCGTGTCGTGCATCCAGCCCATGTTCCACTTGTAGCCGAAGCCGAGGCCGCCATATTCGACGGGCCGGGAAACCTGCGGCCAGGCGGTGGATTCCTCCGCGGCGGTCGTGGCTTGCGGAAAGCGCGCGAACACTTCCGTATTGAAGCGCCGCAGGAACGCGATCGCCTCGATGTTCTCCCGCCCGCCATACTGGTTCGGAACCCACGCGCCCGCAGGGCGGCTATAATCGAGATAGAGCATGGAGGCGACGGCGTCGACGCGCAGTCCGTCGATGGCGTAGCGCTCCAGCCAGAACAGCGCGTTCGACACCAGGAAATTCGTCACTTCGGTGCGGCCGTAGTTGTAGATCAGCGTGCCCCAGTCGAGATGGCGACCCTGTAAGGGATTGGCATGCTCGTAGAGCGCGGTGCCGTCGAAGTGGCCGAGCCCGTGCGGATCATCGGGGAAGTGTCCGGGCACCCAGTCGAGCAGCACTCCGATGCCTTCGCGATGGCAGGCATCGACCAGCGCGGCGAAATCGTCCGGCGGCCCGAAGCGACTGGTCGGCGCATAGAGGCCTGTCGGCTGGTAGCCCCAGGAACCGTCAAAGGGATGCTCGCTGACCGGCAGGAATTCGAGATGGGTGAAGCCCATGTCGCGCGCATAGGCCGGAAGCTGCTCGGCGAGCTCGTGATAGGTCAGCCATTCGTTGTCGCCCTTGCGTCGCCAGGAGCCGAGATGCACCTCGTAGATCGACATCGGCGCCGAGAGCGCGTTGATGCCGTCGGGCGCCGGCCGCGGGCGCGGCAGGTGCGCTTCGTCGAACACGATCGACGCCGTCTTCGGCCGCAGCTCTGCGGCAAACGCCAGCGGATCGGACTTCAGCGGCAGATTGTGGCCGTGCGGTCCGACCATGTCGAACTTGTAGTGATCGCCGGCCTTTGCGTGCGGGATGAACAGCTCCCAATAACCGACACCGCGCACGCGCATCGGGTGGCGTCGCGCGTCCCAGAAATTGAAATCGCCGACCACGCTGACCCGCCGTGCATTTGGCGCCAGCACGACGAAGCCGACACCATCGACCCCGTCGAGCGTCATCGGATGTGCGCCGAGCTTGTCATAGAGCCGCTGATGCGTGCCTTCGCCGAGCAGATAGAGATCGAAATCGGTCAGGATCGGCGGAAAGCGATAGGGATCTTCGAGCTCGACGACATTGCCGCCGAACGTCGCGCGCAACTGGTAGCGCTTGGCACCATTGGGCAGCGCGCCTGCGAACAGGCCGGACTCGTGAATGCGATCGAGTTTCGCCACCTCGCCATGCTCGCCGACGGCCTCGACATTGGAGGCCTCGGGCAGGAAAGCGCGCACCACGCTTTTGCCGCCTTCGGGATGGAGCCCGAGATAATGGAAGGGATCGGAGTGGCGGCCCTCGATGATCGCATAGGCCTCGGCGGACAATTTAGGCATGTGCTTCGCTCTCCGCATTGGACAGAATGCGAAGCAGCCCGGTCAGCGGCGCACTGAGCGCCTCCGGCCGGTGGGACAGTTCGTACTCCACCTCATCGAACGCTCTATCAAGCAGGAAAAATCTTAACAGGCCATCCGCCGAATGTGGATGATTTGTCCGCAGGCGCCGGTCGGTCATGGCCTCGCGATAGGCGGTGAGGAACGTCGCCGTGGCGCGCTCGCGCCATTCGCCGAGCGCGGTCGCGAGCCGTCCCTGTTCGTCCGGCGCGCCCTTGAGCGCGCGGTCGACCGCTGCGATCACGGCCAGGTCGATCGAGCAGACGAGGCTCGCGACGTCGCGCGCCGCGGGTGCCTTGCGCCGCCGCTCCGCCAGCGGCAGATGGAGGTTGCCATCGAAGTCGATGATGAAGATGTCGTCCTTCACGATCAGAATCTGCCCGAGGCGGAAGTCGCCATGATGACGGATGTTCAACCCGCCGATGTCGGATGGCAATAGCTTCGTGAGCACGTCGGAAAGGGCCGGGCGCCGGTCCAGGAGCTGGTCGACCAGCGGGCGATCTGCCTCCCGCAAGCCGTTGCGGCTTTGGGCCAGCGTTTCAAAGGTACGTTCGGCGCGCTTGAGGAGATCCGTGGTCCATTGGGCGACGTGCGCAGACGTGACCGGCTCGGGCGCGAGATCGGCGCCCTCGGCCCGGGCGAGCGCGATATGCAGCTCAGCCAGCCGCCGACCGGTCTGGGCGAGATAATGCAGATAGGGCACCTGGTCCTGGTTCTCGCGCGGCGCTTCGCTTGCGGCGAGCAGACGCTGCTCGTCGATGTAGCGGTCGAGATAGCCCGACGTCACCGCCCAGCCGTCACCCTGGTTCGCGACATAGGCATGCACGACGGCGACGGCGCTCCGCCCGCTATCCTCCACCAGCTCGGCGCTGCCAAGCAGCGCGGGCGTATTGGCGAACTGAGCGACCTCGGTGAGGTAATAGCCGAGCTCGATCTCGGGGTTGGTGCCGGCTTCGAGCCGGCGATAGATCTTGGTGACATACTGATTGTCGACCAGCGCGGTGCTGTTGGCCTGCTCGATGGCACGGATCTGCTCCGGCTGCTTGATGGTGCCCGCGCCGAAGCGGCTGGTCGGCCTGAAGTCCAGCCGCATATTGTTTTCCTCGACGATCAGGGACTGGCTGAGATTGCGCAGGAACAGGCCGATGAAGATCTGGTCGGTCGCGACGTCGAGCAGCGTTCCCTCCCGCGCGCCCTGGCGCACCGCGGCCAGTGCCCTCGGGTTGAAGCGTTCGCGGTCGAAGCGAACCCATTCGATCTGCATCGGCATCACATAGCGCGACGTGACGCCGCGCTGCGTCGCCTCGAAGAATGCGAGCCAGGGCCGGTTGTCGCCAATGTCGCAGAACGGGACCGCAGAAGTCAGGGTCGGCCGGATCTGCTTGGGATTGCGCTCCGGATACCAGCGGGTCCGCGACAAAAATCCCGGCAGCACGTCGCGCTCGAAGACGCCGCGCTCGCGCGCAAGGGAGACCCAGGTCGAGTTGACCGGCACCACCAGCGTCTCGAATTCGGGCACCGCGCGCGGCGTCACCGGCTCGGACTTGTCGCGCTCCCGTAGCTGGAACCAATAGTAGCCGTACGGCCCCAGCGTGATCATGTAGGGCAGCTCGCCGATCGCAGGAAAGCGCGTGCGGCCCAGCATCTCCTGCGGGACCCGGTCCTTCCACGGCGACAGATCGAGCTCGGTCGCCTGTGCCGCGCGCGAGAGGTTGGCGACGCACAGGATGACCTCGTCGCGATATTGCCGGACATAGGCCAGCACGGAACGATTGGCCGGGCGTATGAAGGTCATGGTGCCGCGGCCGAAGGCGAGCGTCGACTTGCGCACCGAGATCAGGCGCTTGGTGGCGCTGAGCAGCGAGGACAGGCTGCGCGACTGCGCCTCCACATTGACCGCTTCATAGCCATAGACGGGGTCCATGATCAGCGGCGCATAGAGGCGGGCCGGGTCGCAGCGCGAGAAGCCGCCATTGCGGTCCGGGCTCCACTGCATCGGCGTGCGCACGCCGTTGCGGTCGCCGAGATAGATATTGTCGCCCATGCCGATCTCGTCGCCGTAGTAGATGATTGGCGTGCCCGGGAACGACAGCAGCAGCGAGTTCATCAGCTCGATCTTGCGCCGGTCGTTGTCCATCAGCGGCGCTAGCCGCCGGCGGATGCCGAGATTGATGCGGGCCCGCGGATCGTTGGCATAGGTCGACCACAGATAGTCGCGCTCGACGTCGGTGACCATCTCCAGCGTCAGTTCGTCATGGTTGCGCAGGAACAGTGCCCATTGGCAGCTCTGCGGAATGTCCGGCGTCTGGCGCAGGATGTCGGTGATCGGAAAGCGGTCTTCCTGGGCGATCGCCATGTAGATGCGCGGCATCAGCGGGAAATGATAGGCCATATGGCATTCGTCGCCGCGGCCGAAATATTCCTGCACGTCCTCCGGCCATTGATTGGCCTCGGCCAGCAGCAGCTTGCCCTTGGAGTAGGCGTCGAGCTCCTGGCGCAGGCGCTTGATGATGGCATGCGTCTCGGGAAGGTTCTCGTTCGAGGTGCCCTCGCGCTCGCAAAGATAGGGGATCGCGTCCAACCGGAATCCGTCGACGCCGGCGTCGAGCCAGCGCTTCATCACCTGGATGATGGCACTGACCACCCGCGGATTATCGAAATTGAGATCAGGCTGGTGCGAGAAGAAACGGTGCCAGTAGAACGCGCCGGCCTCCGGATCCCAGGTCCAGTTCGACTTCTCCGTGTCCGTGAAGATGATCCGCGTACCCTGATATTTCTGATCGGTGTCGCTCCAGACATACCAGTTACGGGCGCTCGAGCCCGCCGGGCTCCGTCGCGCGCGCTTGAACCATCTGTGCTGATCGGAGGTGTGGTTGACGACGAGCTCGGTGATCACCCGCAAGCCGCGCCGCTGTGCCTCCTGGATGAAGCGTTTGAAATCCTTCATCGTCCCGAAATCGGGATTGACCGAGCCGTAATCGGCGATGTCGTAGCCATCGTCGCGGCCGGGCGAAGGATAGAACGGCAATAGCCACAGCGTGGTGACGCCGAGATCCTGCAAATAGGGCAGTCTTTCGGTCAGCCCGGCGAAGTCGCCAATGCCATCATGATTGCTGTCGGCAAACGCCTTGACGTGGAGCTGGTAGACGATCGCGTCCTTGTACCAGAGCTCGTCCACGACCTCGGCAGCTTCGACCTTCTTCTCGTCAACGGAGGGAAGAACGTTCATGCCGCGATCCTCACGCCAGGCAGCGGAACAAGAGCGCCGGATCGCGATCGGGATCGATGCGCAGCCGGATTCCGCCCCATTCGATTACGGACTGCTCGCCGGTGAGAAGGTTCTCAACGCGCGCGATGTGGCGACGTTCCCCGTTCACGCTGGCCATGACGTCGCCAAGCGGGAGCCAGATCTCCCGTACGTCGGGCGACAGCGCGATGGCGACGAGAACGGTGTTCGTCCTGTCGATCGACTCCTTGACGAAGGCGATCACGTCGCCATCGTCGATGCCGAGAAAGCGCAAATTCGACGCCTGTTGCAGCGCATCGTTGTCGCGGCGGATGCGATTGAGCACGGCGATGTAGGGCTTGATGTTGCCGGGCTTGTCCCAGTCGCGAACCCGGATCTCGTATTTTTCTGAGTCGAGATATTCATCCAGCCCGGGAACGGCCTGGTGTTCGAGCAACTCGAAGCCGCTATAGATGCCGTAACTGCCCGACAACATGGCCGCCAGCGCGACACGCGACTTGAACATCCAGGGCTCGCTATTCTGGAGGTGATACGGCAAGACGTCGGGTGTGTTGACGAACAAATTGGGGCGATAGAAGTCGCGCTCGGGATAGCCGGTCATTTCAACCAAATATTGCTCCAGCTCCCATTTTTGCGTTCGCCACGGAAAATAGCTGAAGGACTGAGCGAAGCCGAGCTTGGCGAGGCCCTTCATCAGTTTCGGCCGGGTGTAGGTCTTGGAGAACAGGATCACCTCGGGATGCCGGCGGCGGACGTCGCAAATCAACCACTCCCAGAAACTGAAGGGCGCGCTGTCGTGATTGTCGATCGCAAAGATAGTCACGCCATGGTCGATCCAGAACAGCATGACGTCACGGAAGGCGTTCCACAATTCGCTTCGGGTCAGACAGGAGAAATCGGGCACGACGATGTCAGAATAGTCAGCCGTCCGCATCGAGCCGTCCGGCCGCCATTTGAACCATTCCGGACGCTGCGTCAGCCAGGGATGATCCGGCGAACACTGAACCGCGAAATCGAGCGCGAGCTCGACGCCGTATTCCAGGCAGGTCGCAACCAGCGCTCGGAAATCCTCGATCGTGCCGAGCTCCGGATGCAGTGCATCGTGACCGCCCTCGGACGCGCCGATGGCGTAGGGGCAGCCCGGATCGCCTGTGACGGCGACCGGGGAATTGTTGCGGCCCTTGCGGCGGGTGCGGCCGATCGGGTGGATCGGCGTGAAATAGAGCACGTCGAAACCCATCGCGGCGATATCGGGGACACGCGCGATGCAATCCCTGAGCGTGCCGTGCTGGCCCGCCACCTTGCCCTGGCTGCGCGGCATCATCTGGTACCAGGTGCTGAAGCGTGCCTCCTCGCGGTCGACGACCAGCGGGAAGAGGGGCGAGCGGGTGAGGTCGAGCTGCAACTGGCTGTCGGCCATGGCATCTCTCAGCTCATCCGCCATCAGCGGGGTGACCTCGCCGGTTTCCAGGAAATCCTCGCATTGTCGCAGGATGATGGCCGCGGCGTCATCGTCTGCGCCATGGGCCTTGGTCAGAAGGGCGGCGCCCTCGATCGCATCGAGCGTGACATCGGCTCCTGATCGCTGCCTGAGCGCCAGTCCGTGACGCCAGGTCGCGAATTCGTCGGTCCAGGCCTCGACGGCGTAGACATATTGGCCCGGCTCGGGCGGGATGAACGCGGCGACCCAGCGGTCATTGCCGTGATGGAGCATCGGCGTGCGCTGCCATTCCCGATCCTGCTCGCGGCGCCAGAGCAGCGCGGCGCCGACCGCGTCGTGGCCGCCGCGGTAGATGTCCGCCCAGACATCGACGCGCTCGCCCGCGACGCGCTTGACGGGGAAGCGTCCGCCATCGACTAGCGGATAGACGCCTTCAATAAGGAAAGCGCCGCCGGCTGCGACACTCTCGACAGTTTGAATTGTCTTGTTCACGGTGATGCCATTGACAACAAAGCAGCGTCTCGTGTCCCTTGTCGGGAACCGACGCTTGGTACCTATATAGAAAGCCTCTTGTGTGTCATTAGTTCCCGCCAGGAACGATAGCCGCAGTCAACGCGTTAGTCTCGACTATCCTATTCCTCCGCCTCATAAAAATGAATGCCGCCGTCTCATGGTGGCCTGCAAACTGCGTGCCGAATGGATCTTTTAGCTGAAGCCAGAACCAAGGGCGTCCAGTCCGAATTCGTCGATGCCCTGGGCAAGCTGCGGGTCACCGCGCCCGATGCCCTCACATCGATCCTCAAGGCTCTGCCGGAGAAGCGCGCCTACCGCTTCGTCAGCGGTGCTGTCGTGGTCCGCACCGGCAGACAGCCACGCACCGACCTCAGCGAGGCTGCCAAGCTTCCGCTGCGTTGGTCCATTGCCAACGGCACCGTGCCAGTCGCGCAGGGCGAGGCGCGCGAGCGCGCCATTGTCTGGCCCGACAACCTGCCGTCGGGCTACCACCGGCTGAAACTCGTCGATGCGTCCGGGGCAGTAGAAGAGGCGCCACTGATCGTGGCGCCCGAGCGCGCTTTCACCGGCGATTTCGACCGCGGCTGGCTGCTCGCGGTGCAGCTCTACAGCGTCCGTTCCGCGCGCAACTGGGGTATCGGCGATTTCACGGACCTTGCCGCTCTCGTTGTGCTTGCCAAGGAGCTCGGCGCAGATGGCGTCGGCCTCAACCCGCTGCATGTGCTGTTCGACGACCGGCCGTCCGACTGTAGCCCCTATTCGCCGAACAGCCGGCTGTTTCTCAATCCGCTCTACGTCGACGTCGAGAAGATTCCGGAGTTTGCGCTCCACCTGCTGCCGGAGGCGGGCGCGACCGCGGCATCCCTGCGCGAAGGCGACCGCGTCCGATATCGCGAGGCGGGGCCTCTGAAATGGCGCGGCCTGCGCGCCGCGTTCGATGCGTTCAAGGCCGAGGCCGGCCTCGGGCGCCGAGAGGCATTCGATGCCTTCCGCCTCGAGCGGGGTCCGCTGTTGTCGCGCTTTGCCTGTTTCGAGGTGCTGCGCCATCGCTACAAGGGACGACCGTGGTGGGAATGGCCGTCAGAGTGGCAGCGGCCGGACGAGACGAAATGCACGGAGCTGCGCGCAGGCCCCGATCACGACGAGATCGAGTTCGTCGAGTTCGTGCAATGGACGGCCGATCTGCAGTTGGCTGCGGCCAAGGAGCTCGCGGGCCGGCTCGGCATGAAGGTCGGGCTCTACCTCGATGTTGCCGTCGGCGTGCAGTCCGACGGATTCGATGCCTGGAACGAGCAGGGCGCGATCTCCCGCCATCTCGCGGTCGGTGCACCGCCCGATGTACTGAACACGGTGGGCCAGGATTGGGGCCTCGCCGGCTTCAATGCCGGTGGCCTGGAGGCGCAATCGTTCGTGCCGTTCGCTGACATGCTGGCCGCCTCGATGCGCCATGCCGGCGCGATCAGGCTCGATCACGTGCTCGGGCTGAAACGGCTCTACCTCGTGCCGCGCGGCTTCAGGCCGGACAATGGCGCCTATGTGCAGATGCCGTTCGAGGCGCTGCTGGCGGCAGTTGCGCGTGAGAGCGCCGCTCACAAATGTATCGTGATCGGCGAGGACCTCGGCACGGTGCCGGAAGGATTTCGCGAGACCATGCAGGATTGGGGCATCTGGTCCTATCTCGTGATGATGTTCGAGCGAGATGACGCCGGGCGTTTCCGCAATCTCGATCATTACCGGTCCAACGCGCTCGTCACGTTGAACACGCATGATCTGTGTACCTATGCCGGCTGGCGCTCGTTCAGCGATCTCAAGATGAAGCTCTCGCTCGGGCTCGATCCCGGCGAGAACGAGGAGGCACGCTGGTACGCCCTCGGCATGCTCGACGAGATCCTGCGCTTCAATTCCATTCAGGCCAATGATCTCTATTCGGTGCTGGCCTTCCTGTCCCGGACGCCCTCCCGCCTTCTGGCGGTGTCGCTCGAGGATCTCCTGGGCGTGGTCGACCAGCCGAACATCCCCGGCACGATCGACGAGCACCCCAACTGGCGCCAGCGGCTGCCGGTCGCGCTTGACAAGATCGCGTCGAGCATCGATCGCGCCGCACTGAAAGCAGCAACGCGGGAGCGCTCGCACAGTTAGCGTATGATCCGGAAAAGTGTGAAGCAGTTTTCCGAAAAGATCATGCTCAAACAATAACCTAAAGCGCGATGATCGCGCTTTGGAGTCCAGCCACGACAATTTCAGGTGGGTTACAAGGAATTGTCACAGAAGATCGAAGACTATGCGCTGATCGGAGATTGCGAGACCGCGGCCCTCGTCGGCCGCGACGGCTCGATCGACTGGCTGTGCTGGCCGGCCTTCGATTCCGACGCCTGCTTTGCAGCAATCCTCGGCACCAGAAGGAACGGCCGCTGGCAGATTGCGCCGAGCGAAGCGGTCACGGCTTGCTCCCGCCGTTATCTCGCCAACACGCTGATCCTCGAGACCCGTTTCGAGACGGACGGCGGTTCCGTCGCCTTGATCGATTTCATGCCGCCGCGCGGCAAGGCGTCCGACATCGTGCGGCTGGTGCGCGGCCTGAAGGGCCGCGTCAAGCTCAGGATGGAGCTCATCATCCGCTTCGGCTTCGGCGTCGACATTCCCTGGGTCAGGCGAACCGAGGATCGCTCCGCCGTGCTTGCGATCTGCGGCCAGGACATGACGGTGCTCCGCACACCCGTCGAAACCCGCGGCGAGGATCTGACCACCGTCGCCGAGTTCGAGGTCGCCGGCGGCGAGACCATCCCCTTCGTGCTGACCTATGGCCCGTCGCATCTTGATCCGCCCGAGGCAATTGACCCCGAACGCGCATTCGCGGAGACGGAAGCCTTCTGGAAGGACTGGTGCAGCCGATCAAATCGCGACGGCGAATATCACGATCTAATCATACGCTCGCTGATCACGTTGAAGGCCCTGACCTTTGCCCCGACCGGCGGCATCGTCGCAGCGCCAACCACCTCGCTGCCCGAGAAGCTCGGCGGCGCCAGAAACTGGGACTACCGCTTCTGCTGGCTGCGCGATGCCACCTTCACGCTGCTCGCGCTGATGAACTCCGGCTATACCGAGGAGGCATCGGCTTGGCATAGTTGGCTGCTGCGCGCGGCCGCCGGCGCGCCGGACCGCATGCAGATCATGTACGGAATCTGGGGCCAGCGGCGGCTGCTCGAATGGGAGGCCGAATGGCTCGACGGCTATGAGGGCGCGAAGCCGGTTCGCGTCGGCAATGCCGCCCACGCGCAATTGCAGCTCGACGTCTATGGCGAGCTGATCGACGCGTTCCACCAGTCGCGCATGGCGAAACTGAAGCTCGACGACGAGAGTTGGGCGTTGGAATGTGCCGTGCTGAAACACCTCGCCGAGGTCTGGGATCAGCCCGACAACGGCATCTGGGAGCGCCGCGGCCAGGCCAAGCACTATGTCTTCTCGAAGGTGATGACCTGGGTTGCCTTCGACCGCGGTATCAAGAGCGCCGAGACCTTCGGCTTCAAGGCGCCGCTGCTGCATTGGCGTACCTTGCGCGATGCCATCCAACGCGACGTCTGTGAGAGAGGCTTCGATGCAGAGGCCAACGCTTTCGTCGAGTCCTATCGCTCGAAGGTCCTGGATGCCAGCGTACTGTTGCTGCCCGCGGTCGGCTTTCTTCCGGCAAACGACCCGCGCGTGCGCGGCACAATCGCGGCGGTCGAACAGCACTTGATGCGCGACGGCTTCGTGCTGCGGCATGATCCGCGTGAGGTGTCCGAGGAGACGCAGCCGATCGAAGGGGCGTTCCTCGCCTGCAGCCTGTGGCTGGCGGATGCTCATGTGCTTGCCGGCGACCTCGACAAGGCGCAGGTGTTGTTCGATCGCGTGGTCGGCATCGCCAATGATGTCGGGCTGCTGGCCGAGGAATACGATTCAGTGGCGCGGCGTCAGACCGGCAATTTTCCGCAGGCGCTGACCCATATCGCGCTGATCAACACGGCCCATAATTTGTCCGCTGCCAGGACCCGCAGCGAGAAGCCCGCCGTGCAGCGGTCGCAGTGACGGAACTTCAGGCCGCAGTGCTTGTCGTGCCGGATGCCTGTGGCGCGAGATCCGGGCACAGCACGAGCTTGCCCTCCAGGCCACCGGCTTCGAGGCGTCGGTGCGCATGAGCAACTTCATCGAGCGATATCCGCGCGGCGATGCGCGGCTGGATGGCGCCACTGGCAAGCAGAGCGAACAGGCGCTTAAGGTCTTCGGTGAACCATTCAGGATGTTGCAGCCGCATCGCGTTGATCGAGTAGAAAAAAGCCGACCTGCCGCCAGGCAACCACCTCCAGAGATAAAGTCGCGCGATCCACATCAGCATGGTGAGCATCCGTCGCCGATCCTGCGCGCCCGCCGAGTAGCCATAGGCGCAGAGCAGACCGCCACGCTTGAGTGCCGAAAATGACCGGCGATAGCCATCCTCCCCGATGCCATCGAACACGACGTCAAATCCACCTGGCAAGACGCGCGTGAAATCTTCGCGCTGATAATCAAGCGGCGTAGCCCCGAGCTCACGGATCAGCGCAGCGTGCCTTCCATGAGCTCCGCCCCATAGCTGAAGTCCAGCCATGCTACCGAGTACGAGAAGCGCCTGTCCGACCGCTCCGGCAGCACCATGCACCAGCACACGCTGCCCCGGCTGCACCCGCCCAGCGCGGTGCAGGAGCTGATATGCCGTCATCCAGCTGAGGATCAGCGCGGCCGCTTGCGCCGAATCAACGCCCATCGGCACGTGGGTCAAGTGACGCGCCTGGAGCGTGCGATAGGCCGCATTCGATCCGAGCACCGTCATGTCGGCCACACGGTCACCAAGCTGAAATCCGCTCACGCGATCGCCGAGCTGATCGATTTCTCCAATAACATCGTAGCCCATTACCAGGGGTGGCCGACGGGAGGCAGTTTGCGGGTAGAGGTGCCGTCGGATCAGAGTATCGGTGTACTCGAGCCCCGAGGCGAGCACACGGATCCGTACCTCGCCCGTACCGGCCGTCGGCAGCGGAGCGTCGACGACTTCCAGCTCCTCAGGTCCGCCAAAGCGACGAAGTTGAACTACGCGGTTGCGCGCTTCGATCACACGCCGATCCCCGCAATCTCAGATTCGAGAAGTGCATCACGAGTGTTGCAATTGGATGGTCTGACACCACCAAGTCTGTTGCAAAGAATCAGCTCGAAATCGGGCCTTGTAATTGATGCAGATCAATTCGGCGCGTGGCCCATGCCAGCCGCCCGGTCGTCCATTGTCTGCTTCTCGGCAGCAGAGCGGACATCCCAGAAATGTTGCTAACGATGAGCAAGCGCCTTAGTCGATCCCGTTGCGCTTCAGGATCATCTCGATGGCGCCGGCAAAGCCTTCCTGCTCGTTGCTCGTCGTGACGTAAGTTGCCTGCTGCTTGACATTGTCCGCTGCATTGCCCATCGCGATCGACAGGCCGCTGACGCGAAACATCGCAAGGTCGTTCTGCATGTCGCCGATAGTCGCGACCGCATCGGTCGAGATGCCGAGCCGTCGCGCCATCGACTGGACGAAGGTGCCCTTGTTGCAGCCGGGCGGGGTGACGTCGAGATAGTAGGTCTGCGAGCGAATCGCCTCGGCTTCAGTCCCCAGCGCTTCCTGCATCACTTTTTCGCAGGCCTCCAGATGCGGCGCGTCGGCGCTGGCGCCGACGATCTTGCATGCGCTCGAAAGATAGGACGTGAAATCGCTGACGATGGTCGGATCGGCGCGGATCGTGTGCTGCTCGTGACCGACGTACTTCCCATCCGGATTGCGGATCAGCCACTTGTCCGACGTGAACAGCCAGATATCGACGCCGAACTCGTCGAGGATCTTGATGCTGCGCTCGGCGGCTGAGGCGGGGATCAGATGCTGCTCGACCGGCATCATCTGCGGATCGACGATAGAGGAGCCGTTGAAGGCACCGATCGGCAGCGAGAGCGCCAACGGCTCGATCAGGAAGCGCATGCCGATGCTGGGGCGGCTGGAGGTGATGGTGAAGCCGATCCCGGCATCACGCAGTCGCTGCACCGCGGCCCTGGCGCGCTCGGTGAGCGTCTTGTCCTTGGTCACCAGGGTGCCGTCGACGTCGGAGACCACAAGTGAGATGGGGGTCATGACATGGCCTTGTGCTTCTCGCTGCCGAATCTCAACTGCCGCAACACGCCATCTACGATCGCCTCGACGGTCTCGTCGATCGAGACTGTGATCACGTGTTCGCTCGCTTCCGGCGGCTCCAACGTTGTGAACTGGCTGGTCAGCAGCCCGGGTGGCATGAAGTGGCCCTTGCGGAGGGCGAGGCGGTCGGCGATCAGCTCCTGGCTGCCCTTCAGGAAGACGAAGCGGACGTCATCACGTCCACGCAAGAGCACGTCGCGATAAGTGTGCTTCAGCGCAGAGCAGGCGATGATGACGTGCTCGCCAGCCTTGCAGGCACGCGCGATCTCGTCGGCGATGGCGTTGAGCCAGGGCCAGCGGTCCTCGTCGGTGAGCGGCTGGCCGGCGCTCATCTTCGCGACATTGCTCGGCGGATGGAAACTGTCGCCGTCCTCGAAGCGCCAGCCGAGCCGCTCACCCAGTGCTTCCGCAACCGTGCTCTTGCCCGAGCCCGACACACCCATCACGATCAATGCACAAGGTGCTTCACTGCCCGCCACGAATCCCCTCCGGGAGCGCGGCCTGGTCGACCAGCCAGACGGTCTCACCATTCGAGCGCGCGCGTACGGCCGGCAGGTTCTCGCCATTGAGGAGCCGCGTCAAGATCGCTTGCTTGTCGGACCCGGCAATCTCGAACAGCATTTCGTGGCATGATGCCAGAGCGGGCAGGGTGAGCGAGACCCGCGGCACGAAAGGCGCGACATTGGCCTTGGGTACGCCGACGACCCAGCGCTCTGTCTCCTCGACCGCGGGATAGCCGGGAAACAGCGAAGCGGTGTGGCCGTCCGGTCCCGCGCCCATCAGGACCAGGTCGAACAGTGGGCGCGACGGATCGAGCTGGTCCCCACCATAGAAGGATTGGAGCTCGTGCTGATAGGCCTCGGCGCTCTGATTAGGATTCTCGGTCGCGGTGGGGATCGGGTGGACATGGCCGGACGGTGCGCTGCGATCGAGGAGGATCGTGCGCGCTACCGTCATGTTGCTGAGGGGATCACCGTCCGGCACGAACCGCTCGTCGCCGATGAACCAGTGCACGCGCTCCCAGGGAATCTTGTCTCGCCAAGCCTCGCTGGCGAGCAATTGATAGAGCTTCTTCGGGCTCGATCCGCCGGTGAGGCAGATCGCAATGCGGCCCGGGTTGGCCGCAATGCGCGCCATCACGCGTTCGGCCGCGGCCCGCGCCAGCGCATCGGCGTCGGCTTCGACGATCAGTTTCGGCTGGTCGGCCGCAGCCATCACGAATATTTCCGCCAGCTGCGCCCATCGCGCCGGAGTAGCTCGTCGGCGCAGGAGGGGCCATCACTGCCGGCACGATAAGTCTCGATGCCGTTGGTGCCCGCCTTCTTCCAGGCATCGAGGAACGGCTGCACGGCTTGCCACCCGGCTTCGACGCCGTCGGCGCGCTGGAACAGGATGTTGTCACCGATCATGCAGTCGTAGATCAGCGTCTCGTAGCCGGTGCTCGGATCGGCCTTGAAATAGTCGCCGTAGCGAAACTTCATCTCGACACCGTCGATCGTGACGCTCGGTCCCGGAATCTTCGCATTGAACTGCAACTCGATGGTCTCGGTCGGCGCAATACCGATGGTCAGGAAATTCTGCGACAGGCGATCGACCGTGGTGCCGCTGAACATCGACAGCGGCGCCTGCTTGAACTTGATCGCAACCTCGGTGCGCTTGTGAGCCAGCGCCTTGCCGGTACGCAGATAGAAGGGCACGCCGGCCCAGCGCCAGTTGTCGATCAGGAGCTTTAGCGCCACGTAGGTCTCGGTCGTGCTCCCGGACTTGACGTCCTCGGTCTTGCGATAGTCCGGGATATCGGAATCGCCGACGCGGCCTGCCAGATATTGCGCGCGCACCGAACTCTTCAGCGCTTCCTCTTCGCTCGGTTGCTGGATCGCGGAAAGAACCTCGGCCTTTTCGGAGCGGACGGAGTGCGCATCGAAACGGCTCGGCGGCTCCATCGCGACCAGCGACATCAGCTGAAACAGATGGTTCGGCACCATGTCGCGGAGTGCGCCGGTGGCGTCGTAGAAGCCGCCGCGATGACCGACGCCGAGCCGTTCCTCCACCGTGATCTGGATGTGGTCGATATGGTTGCGATTCCAGATCGGCTCGAACATGCCGTTGGCAAAGCGCAACACCAGGATGTTCTGCACCGTCTCCTTGCCGAGATAGTGATCGATCCGATAGATCTGGTGCTCCTCCATGATCTTCAGGAGCTCGGCATTCAGCGCGCGGGCCGAGGCAAGGTCGGTGCCAAATGGCTTCTCGACCACGAGCCGCCGCCAGGCGCCGTTGTTCTCCTTCATCAGTCCGGTGCGGCCGAGCTCGCGCGCGGTCGGTGCAAACGCCGCCGGCGGGGTCGCCAGATAGAACAGCCGGTTGCCGCCGGTGCCGCGGGAGCATTCGAGCGCGTCCAGATGCTCGTGTAGTTTATCGAAGGACGCTGGATCCTTCGTATCGGCCTCGACAAAGGTCACGCATTGCAGGAGTTGCCGGGCGACGACGTCGTCCACCGGACGGGTGGCATGCTCGCGCAGGCCCTTCAACAGGCCGTCGCGCAGCTCGTCATTCGACATGCCCTTGCGCGCGACGCCCACCACGCAGAATTTCTCCGGCAGCAGGTTCTCGGCGGCGAGATTGTAGAGCGATGGGATCACCAGGCGATGGGTGAGATCGCCGGTGACGCCGAAGATGACGAAGGCGCAATTTTCGGGCTTGCGTTTGGGCTGCGGGTCTTTTGTCACGAATGGCGGGCCTTCAGGCTTTGGGCTTGGGTGCGCCCGGTTGTTTCGGCTCCTTGTGCCCCCCGAATCCGGCACGCATGGCGGAGAGGATTTTCTCCGCAAAGGTATGCTCCTTGCGTGACCGGAAGCGGGCAAACAGCGCCGCGGTCAGCACTTCGGCCGGCACCGCCTCGTCGATCGCCGCATTCACGGTCCAGCGCCCTTCGCCGGAATCCTCCACGAACCCCGAATATTCCGCCAGCGCCGGGCTGTCGGCGAGAGCGGTCGAAGTCAGGTCGAGCAGCCAGGACGGGATCACGCTGCCGCGCCGCCAGACCTCGGCAATGTCGGCGAGATCGAAATCGAAACGATGATCCGCCGGCAGCGCCTCGATGTCAGCATTCTTGAGGATGTCAAAACCCTCGGCATAGGCCTGCATCAGGCCGTACTCGATGCCATTGTGGATCATCTTGACGAAATGACCGGCGCCGACCGGGCCGGCGTGGATGTAGCCCTGCTCGATGCGGGGATCGCGGCCCTCGCGTCCGGGCGTACGCGGGATCTCGCCCGCGCCCGGCGCAAGCGTGCCGAAGATCGGATCGAGCCGGTCGACGACGGCTTTGTCGCCACCGATCATCATGCAATAGCCGCGGTCGAGCCCCCAGACGCCGCCGGAGGTGCCGACGTCGACATAGTGGATGCCACGCTCCTTCAGCGCTTTGCCGCGGCGGACGTCGTCCTGCCAGAAGGTGTTGCCGCCGTCGATGATGACGTCACCGGCTTGCATCAGCTTTGCGAGCGTCTCGATCGTCGTCTCGGTGATGCGGCCGGCGGGCAGCATCACCCAGGCGGTGCGCGGCTTGTCGAGCTTGGCGACGAACTCTTCCAGCGTGCTCGCGCCTTGCGCGCCGTCCGCCGCAAGGTCGGCGACGGCCTTGGCGTCCTTGTCATAGACCACGGCCGAATGGCCATTCCGCATCAGCCGGCGGACAATGTTGCCGCCCATCCGGCCGAGGCCGATCATGCCGAGCTGCATTGACCTATCCTCTTTCAGTTCAACGCTTGGGAGAGCGCGGCGTTCAGCGCGGCAAGGCCTTTCTTCAGCCCGCCCTTCAGGTGCACGCGGAGCGCGCGTCGTCCGCGCTCGGTGAGAACATCGAAGTCGCCGCGCGCCTGCGCCGCCTTGATGACGCCAAAGCTCGCCTTCTGGCCCGGCACCGGAAGGTCCTCGGCGTCGTCGGTCGTGATTTGCAGGAACACGCCGCTGTCGGGCCCGCCCTTGTAGGCCTGTCCGGTCGAATGCAGGAAGCGCGGACCGAATTCAGCGGCGGTGGCGACACGGCGCTTTTCGAGCACCTCCGTCCGCATCGCCTGCAAGGCTTCGATCGTGGCCTTGTCGCGCGCGATGTAGCCGAGCAGGGCGACATAGTCGCCTTGCCGGGAGCGGTCGAGATGCGCTCTCAGCCAGGAGGTGAGGTCGCCGTTCGCGCCGGCGGCACGGAGCGCTGCGGCATTGGCGTCGTCGGTGTAGAGATCGGCGTCCGCGGTGCTGACGACCGGCTCCTCCGGCGGCAGCGCGCCGGTCTTCTCGAACGCGGCGGTGAGCTCGCGGGTCTTGATCTTGGCTGCTTCCACGTCGGGCTGGTCGAACGGGTTGATGCCGAGGATGGAGCCCGCGACCGCCGTCGCCATCTCGAAGCGGAAGAACTCCTGGCCGAGATGGTCGACCGACTTCATGAGGATGCGCACCACGGGATGGCCGGCCTTCTCGAGCGCGGAGAGCATCCCGTCATGGACGGCATCTGCTTCACCCTCGGTGCGGATGTCGATGAAGAAGCGGTCGTCTCCATAGACTGAATGATCGACCAGCGGCTCGCCGTCGATCGGGATCAGGCCCTTGCCTTCCTTGCCGGTCGATTCGGCGATGAGCTGCTCGGCCCAGGCGCCGAAATCGGCGATCTTCTTCGAGGCGTAGATCGTCACCTTGTCGCGGCCTTCCAGGCCTGCAAGGCCCATCGCGAGGCCGAGCTGCACGCCGGGATTCTCTTGCGGCGGCACGTCCGGTCCGCATGAGCGAGCCATCGCGAGCGCGTGCCCGATGAAGCTCTTGACGTCTATGCCAGCGGTCGCGGCGGGCACGAGGCCGAACGGCGAAAGCACCGAATAGCGTCCGCCGATGGAGGGTTCGCCGTGGAAGATGCGGGCATAGCTGAGCTTCTTGGCAGCCTTTTCCAGCGAGGAACCGGGATCGGTGACCGCGATGAAGCGGTGGCCGGTCTTCACCGACGGCCCGACCGCCTTGGCGACGCGGTCATAGAAATAATCCTTCATCGCGTTCGGCTCGGTGGTGCCGCCGGATTTGCTGGAGACGATGAAGACGGTGTTGGCGATGTCGATCTTGGCTTCCATCGCCCGTACCTGCGCCGGGTCGGTCGAGTCGAGCACGTGCAGCTTGGGGAAGCCGGCTCTTCTCGCGAACGTCTCGGCCAGAACTTCCGGACCGAGACTCGATCCGCCCATCCCGAGCACGACTGCGTCGGAAAAATGCTGGCCCTTCACCCGGTTCGCATAGTCGGCGTAGTCGGCGACATCGGCCTTCGCCGCGCTGTCGAGCCAGCCGAGCCATTTGTTCTCGTCCGTGCCGGTCCAGACCGACTTGTCGCGCTGCCAGAGCCTGCGGATTTTCGCCGACGCCCGCCAGTCTTCGGTGCTCTTGGTCACGGCCTTGCCGAGCCCCTCGCCCAGCACAAGCTGCTGGCGGTTGATCGCCGTCCCTAGCACGGTGGCGCGCTTATGGGCGACCGCGCCATAGAGCTTGTCGGCGGCGTCGGCAAACAGCTTCACGCCGTCCCTGACGAGCTCCTCGGTGATCTCGTCAAGAGAGATGCCGGAGCGCTCGAGCTCCTCCAGCACGTGGGCGGCCTCCTCGACATTCTCCTCCAGGCTGTCGCGCAGCTTGCCGTGGTCGCGGAACGCATCGAGCGTCGCCGGCGGCACGGTGTTGATGGTGTTCGGGCCGATCAACTCCTCTACATAAAGGACGTCGCTATAATCCTTGTTCTTGGTGCCGGTGGAAGCCCACAGCATCCGCTGCGGCTTCGCACCCTTGGCGGCGAGCTTGTCCCAGCGTGGCCCGGAGAACAGGCGCTTGTAGTCCTGGTAGGCGACCTTTGCATTTGCGATCGCGACCTTGCCCTTGAGCGCCGCGAGACGCTCTTTTTCGCTGGGATCGTTGGCGCGGGCGATCTTGTCGTCGAGCTGCTTGTCGACCACGGTGTCGATGCGGCTGACGAAGAAGCTTGCGACGCTTGCCACATGCGACGGATCGCCGCCGCCAGCCACGTATTTCTCAAGGCCCGCAAGATAGGCCTCGGCGACCTCCAGATAGACCTCCTTGGAGAACAACAGGGTGATGTTGACGCTGATGCCTTCGCCGATGAGCTGTTCGATGGCCGGCAGGCCCTCCGGCGTCGCCGGCACCTTGATCATCAAGTTTTTGCGATCGACATCCTTCCAGAGCCGCCGGGCTTCGGCGACCGTCCCTTTGGTGTCCATGGCCAGATAGGGTGACACCTCCAGGCTGACGAAGCCGTCCTGGCCCTTCAGGTGGTTATAGACCGGGCGCAGCACGTCGGCGGCGTTCTGGATGTCCTCGACTGCGAGCTGCTCGAAGAGGTCGGCGACCGGACGGTCGCCGCGCTTCAGCGCCTTGCCGATCGGGGCGTCATATTCGTCCGAGCTGCCGATCGCCTTTTCGAAGATCGACGGGTTGGAGGTGACGCCCTTGACGCCGTCGGTCTCGATCAGCCGCTTCAGGTCGCCTTCGGCGATGAAGCCGCGGGCCAGGAAATCCAGCCAGACGGCCTGTCCGTGCTTTTCCAGTTCTTTGACGGGATTCATGATCACTCTTTTCTCCGAGCCGGTGGCAGGCGAGGGGTTCCCGCGCCGGTCCTGACGCGCTATGGTGTGTTACCATGGCCTTGGGAGGGAACCAATCAAGGGTATGTGCGTCGTACTCTCGGCATAACTCCGTTGAGAGCGTAGCGATCCAGTTGATCGGGCGCGTCGTTGCGCGAAAGTCGTTGGCCGCCAAGTTTATCGGCCTGAGACCGTAGCGTAGCGTCAGCCTTGGCTGAGCGGAGTTTCGTGTCGCTGGCTCAAGCATTTGCCCGTGCGGCGGGTTGCCTCAGTTCATTCATGAACTGCCGTGCTGGCGGATAAGCATGCACGCAAATTTTGACGACCTTGCGATTGCCGTCACGCCGCGTCCATCTGCCTTTCCTGCCGATCTCGACGTGTCCAACGATCTCGATGTCGGTCATAGCTTTTCCCGCCTCGCAGAGCCGATTGTGCTGGGGTTTGTCATGCCCCTTTTCAGCGCCGCGCTTGCCTTCGAGTTGTGCGGCGGCCTTGGCGCCTGTGAGCGGGCGGCGGGCCGCGCGGGTGTTCTGCTGTTCGGGCTCGTCATCTGCCGACTGATCTGGATGTCGCTGGCCGAGCGGTGCGCGACCGTCAGCCACCACCGCATCCGCGATCTGCGTGCCGGCGATGAATTCCTGCTCTGGGACTCGATCGAAGACGTTTCGGTGCGTGAAAGCTACGGATGCAAAACCGTTATGCTGACGCCGGCGCTGCGGCGGCAACTTCGCAGCGTCAGGAGCAGAGGCGCGATCTCGCCGCGGAATGACACGGATTTCAGCGTCATCGCTCCGGCCGGGCCGGCGACGGACTTCGCGACGCTGCTGCGAGCCTGCCTGGCTTGCCACGACGCGAGCAAGCTGCGCGCCGCATTGCAGCAGAAGAGCCATCACGACGTTCAAGGCTTCGCCGTCAAAGCGTCATAAGTTTGCCGTCGGCGGGGCAGCTATGTTGCGCTGCCGGATGGACCAATCCCCGGTAACGCCCGGATGTTGCCGCGGGGCGACATTTGCTGGAAATTAGCACGTACGGGTATAGATTCGCATAAATAACAGGCAAGTGCCTGTTCGTAACTCACCCGGTGCCTACGTAGTGCGTTGCGCCAACAAGGTGCTCGGGTGTCCAATGATCGTCATGTGCTCACGCTGATTCGAGACGGGCGCTGAGGAACGGTCCGGTAACTGCTTTCGTTTCAGCTTGAGTGGCGGAAATCACGCGGAGAGGGATCATGTACAACGATTCTTTGTTCAACGCTTTCGCTCGGTCGTTCGAGGCGAGAAGCCAGCACGACATGTCGATGGCGGAATATCTGGAATCGTGTCGAAGCGATCCCATGAAGTACGCGAATTCAGCCGAGCGACTACTAGCTGCGATCGGTGAACCCCAGACGATTGACACGGCCAAGGACCCACGCCTTGGCCGTATCTTTTTGAACCGCACGATCCGCACCTATCCGGCCTTCGCCGGCTTCTACGGCATGGAGGAAACGATCGAGCGCATCGTTGGTTTCTTCCGTCACGCCGCGCAAGGGCTCGAAGAACGCAAGCAGATCCTCTATCTGCTCGGCCCGGTCGGCGGCGGCAAATCATCGCTCGCCGAGCGGCTCAAGTCGTTGATGGAGGTGCAGCCCATCTACGTGCTGAAGGCTGGCGATGAACTGAGCCCGGTGTTCGAAAGCCCGCTCAGCCTGTTCGATCCCGAGCAGCTCGGACCGATGCTGGAAGAGAAGTACGGCATTCCGCGCCGGCGTCTCACCGGTCTCATGAGCCCGTGGTGCTACAAGCGGCTGGAGGCCTTCGGCGGCGACATCTCGCAATTCCGCGTCGCCAAGATCCAGCCGTCGCGGCTGCGCCAGATCGCGATCGCCAAGACCGAGCCCGGCGACGAGAACAATCAGGACATCTCCTCGTTGGTCGGCAAGGTCGATATCCGCAAGCTCGAGACCTATGCGCAGAACGACCCGGATGCGTACAGCTATTCCGGCGGTCTCAACCGCGCCAACCAGGGCATCCTCGAGTTCGTCGAGATGTTCAAGGCGCCGATCAAGATGCTGCACCCGCTGCTCACTGCGACGCAGGAGGGCAACTATATCGGCACCGAGAACATCGGTGCGATCCCCTTCACCGGCATCATCCTCGCGCACTCGAACGAGGCCGAGTGGGCGAGCTTCAAGTCCAACAAAAACAACGAAGCCTTCATCGACCGCATCTGCGTGATCAAGGTGCCTTACGTCCTGCGGTACACCGAAGAGCAGAAGATATACGAAAAGCTGATCCAGGGCTCAGAGCTCGCCTCGGCACCTTGCGCGCCTGCGACGCTGGAGACGATGGCGCGGTTCTCGGTGATGTCACGTCTGCGCAAGCACGAAAATTCCACGCTGTTTGCCAAGATGCGGGTGTACGATGGGGAAAGCCTGAAGGAATCAGATCCCAAGGCGCGCAGCGTTCAGGAATACCGTGATGCCGCCGGTGTCGATGAGGGCATGGACGGCGTTTCCACTCGCTTCGCCTTCAAGATCCTGGCCGCGACCTTCAACCACGATCCGCAGGAGGTCGCTGCCGATACCGTGCATCTGATGTACGCGCTGGAACAGGCGATCCGCCGCGAGCAGCTTCCCGAAGAGACCGAGAAACGCTACCTGGAGTTCATCAAGGCCGAGCTTGCGCCGCGTTATGCCGAGTTCATCGGTAACGAGATCCAGAAGGCCTATCTCGAATCCTACTCGGACTACGGCCAAAACCTGTTCGATCGCTACGTGGACTATGCCGATGCCTGGATCGAGGATCAGGACTTCAAGGATCCCGATACGGGACAGCTCCTGGATCGCGAACTCTTGAACCAGGAGTTGACCAAGATCGAGAAGCCGGCCGGCATCGCCAACCCGAAGGACTTCCGGAACGAGGTGGTCAAATTCTCGTTACGGGCCAGGGCTCAGAATAGCGGCAAGAATCCGAACTGGACCTCTTACGAGAAGATTCGCGACGTGATCGAAAAGCGGATATTCTCTCAGGTCGAGGACCTGCTTCCGGTGATCTCGTTCGGTTCGAAGAAGGACGGCGAGACCGAGAAGAAGCACGGCGAGTTTGTCGCACGCATGGTGGAGCGCGGCTACACCGAGCGTCAGGTTCGCCGGCTTGTCGAATGGTACATGCGTGTGAAGCAGGCCGGTTGAGGCGGATGAGACAGTGGCCCACATTATTGACAGGCGCCTGAACCCGGGCGGCAAGAGTCTTGAGAACCGCCAGCGGTTCTTGCGTCGGGCCAAATCCCTGGTGCAGGGCGCCGTCAAGAAGACCTCGCAGGAACGCGATATCAAGGACGTCCTGGAAGGGGGGGAGGTCACGATCCCCCTCGACGGGATGCACGAGCCGCGCTTCCGCCGCGAGGGTGGCACGCGCGACATGGTGTTGCCGGGGAACAAGAAGTTCATCGAGGGCGACTATCTGCAGCGTTCGGGGCAGGGCGGCGCCAAGGACTCCGGTCCCGGTCAAGGTGACAGCGAGGATGCCTTTCGCTTCGTCTTGAGCCGCGACGAGTTCGTCGATCTCTTCCTCGACGATCTCGAGCTTCCCGACCTCGCCAAGCGCAAGATCACCCAGACCGAGAGTGAGGGCATCCAGCGCGCCGGCTACACCACGTCTGGCTCACCTGCGAACATCTCCGTCAACCGGACCGTCCAGCTCGCGCTCGCCCGCCGTATCGCGTTGCGCCGTCCGCGCAAGAGCGAGATCGATGAGCTGGAAGCAAGGATCGCCGAATGCGCCGACGAGGACGAGCGCGCGGCGCTCCTCACTGAGCTCGAGAGGCTGAAGGCGAAATCCAAGCGCATCCCCTTCATCGATCCGCTCGACATCCGCTACCGCCGCTTCGAGACGGTGCCGAAGCCTGTGGCGCAGGCGGTGATGTTCTGCCTGATGGACGTCTCCGGCTCGATGTCCGAGCACATGAAGGATCTCGCCAAGCGTTTCTACATGCTGCTCTACGTCTTCCTGAAGCGCCGCTACAAGCACGTCGAGATCGTCTTCATCCGCCACACTGACCGCGCGGAGGAGGTGGACGAGCAGACCTTCTTCTATGGTCCGGCCTCGGGCGGCACGCTGGTGTCGAGCGCGCTCCAGGCGATGCATGAGATCGTGCGCGAGCGCTTCAATCCGTCGGACTGGAACATCTACGCAGCCCAGGCCTCCGACGGTGACAACTCCTATTCCGACGGCGAGCTCGCCGGCATGCTCCTGACCGAGAAGATCCTGCCGGTCTGCCAGTTCTTCGCCTATCTCGAGGTCGGGGAGTCCGGTGGCAGCGCGTTCGATCTCTCCGACTCCTCGCTCTGGACGCTTTATGACCGCCTGCGCAACAGCGGCGCGCCGCTGTCGATGCGCAAGGTCAGTGAGCGCAGCGAGATCTTCCCGGTGTTCCACGACCTGTTCCAACGCCGCGAAAATCAGGAGAAGGCCGCTCCATGACGGACAAGACCGGGCGATTGTTCGAGGGCGCGGATTGGGACTTCCACACCTTGCAGCGTATCCACGATGCCTGCGAGGATGTGGCGAAGAAGGAGCTCGGCCTTGACGTCTATCCGAACCAGATCGAGGTGATCACCGCCGAACAGATGCTGGACGCGTATTCCTCCGTCGGCATGCCGCTGTTCTACAAGCACTGGTCGTTCGGCAAGCACTTCGCCTTCCACGAGGCCTCCTACCGCAAGGGCCTGATGGGCCTCGCCTACGAGATCGTCATCAACTCTTCGCCATGCATCTCCTATTTGATGGAGGAGAACACGGCGACGATGCAGACGCTGGTGATTGCGCATGCTGCGTTCGGCCACAACCACTTCTTCAAGAACAACTATCTGTTCAAGCAGTGGACCGATGCCGACGGCATCCTGGACTATCTCGACTTCGCCAAGACCTACGTCTCGCAATGCGAGGCGCGTTATGGCCGCGTCGAGGTCGAGCGCACGCTCGACGCGGCGCATGCGCTGATGTCGCACGGCATCGACCGGTATCCCGGCAAAAAGAATATCGATCTGCGGGCTGAGGAAAAGCGCGCCGGCCGCCGCCGTCAGCACGAGGAGGAGGTCTTCAACGACCTCTGGCGCACCGTGCCCAAGGGGGCGGCCAAGAGCCGGTCGGTGCTGAGCATCGAGCGTCGCCGCAAGCTGCTCGGTTTACCGCAGGAGAATCTGCTCTACTTCCTGGAAAAGAGCGCGCCGCGGCTGGCGCCCTGGCAGCGTGAATTGCTGCGCATCGTCCGCCACATCGCGCAGTATTTCTACCCGCAGAGCCAGACCAAGGTGATGAACGAGGGGACAGCGACCTACGTCCACTATCGCATCATGTCGACCCTGCATAAGCAGGGCCGCATCACCGACGGCAACTTCCTCGAATTCCTCCAGTCACACACCAACGTGGTGTTCCAGCCCGAGTTCGACGATCCGCGCTTCTCCGGCTTCAATCCCTATGCGCTCGGTTTTGCGATGATGCAGGATATCGAGCGGATTGCGACCAATCCGGAAGCTGAGGACCGAGAGTGGTTCCCGGACATTGCCGGCAAGGGCGACGCCATCGGCGTGCTGCGCGACGTCTGGGCGAATTACCGCGACGAGAGCTTCATCGGGCAGTTCCTCAGCCCCAGGCTGATGCGGCACCTGCGCATGTTCCATCTCCACGACGACCCCGAGGAGCGCGCCGGCATTCGGGTCGACGCCATCCATGACGAGCGCGGCTTCCGTCGCGTCCGCCGCGAGCTGGCGCGGCAGCACGATGTCGGCTTCATCGATGCCAATATCGAGGTGGTCGACGTCGATCTCGCCGGCGATCGTCGGCTGATCCTGCATCACCACGTCATCAAGGGTTCGCAGCTCAGCGAGACCGACGCCAAGCGCGTGCTCCAGCATCTGGCCGATCTCTGGACCTACGACGTGTCGTTGATAGAGGTGGATGCCAACGACAAGGTTTTGCGGGAGTACGTCGTGAGCCCGCGGCCGATCCCCGCAGCGGCGTAACGCTCACGCGTGAAGCGTGCCCCGCGATGGAGTCCGGCAAGCCGCATCCCCATTTTCGCCGTCATGCCCCGGCTTGACCGGGAAATCCAGTACGCCGCGGCTTCTCGATTGAGAGACGCCGTCTCTGGAATGCTGGATCGCCCCGTCAAGCCGGGCGATGACAGCTGAGCTTGGGGCGGCGACACCAACCTCCGTCGACATCACGGCCGCAAATACAAATACCCCCGCGATTGCAGCTCCGCGAGGCGAACTACGCCGCCTTTTTCCGCGCTGACGAAGCCGGGCAAGAGATCCTTCAGCGTGATGTTCTGCGCCTTCATGGTGTTGCCGCAGGCGGCGAGCTCCACGCCGTCCCGGGAGAAATCGCCGACGCGCTTGCTGACGTCGGGATTGGCTTGCGCCGAGTGAAACGCCTTGAGCGCCGGCCCGTGGATGACGAGCGCGATCGTCACGTGCTCCGGGCCGCCGACGCCGTCGATATGGTTCTGGATGTTGCCGAGCACGAAGTTGACCTTCTCGGCATCGCTCAGATGATAGACCACCTTCAGCCTGTCTGCTGGCGTCGGTTCGGTCGCGGCCTTCGCGCGCGACGCGGCGAAGGCCGCGCCCAACGTTGACACTGCGCTCCACAAGATATTACGTCGATTCATCGCGTGCTCAGAAGTTCGGGTCGAACCTATCACTTGTGGCGAAGCGCGGCGAGTTCCTTGCGGTCGGTCACGAGCGAGGCGCACTCGCTGGTGTCGGTGCGGTCGAGTCGGAAAATCTTGTCGTCGGCGCCGGCGACCAGCGATTCCTTGGCGTCGTCGTCAAGTTTGTTGTTCTGCCAGACCTTGATGCGCTCGAGCCGCACGATCGCCGATTTATCATCCTTCGCCAGCGCGATCCCGATGCCGCCGCCGTCGCAATCGACGCCGCAGCCGAAGCGGACCTCGTCGCCATTGTCCTGAAACAGCGCGTGACCGCAGGAGCCGGAGGTGTCGAAGTCGCCCGAGCGGTGCCGATATCGGAAGCCGAGGCGGAAGGCGTAGTGCAGCTCCTTGTCTTCTTTCTCGTATTCGGCCGAGACCAGCAGCTTCATGGACGCAACCTTCTGCTTCGGATGCCGGTCCAGATGGTCGGCATCGTAGCGGCGGACGAAGCAGGCATAGGCCTTGTGGCCGGGCGCGCCTGCAAACATTCGCGCGTCAAAAGCATCGGACTGGACCTTGCTGGCCTCCTGGGCGTGGCCGGTGCCGCCGAGAGCGGCGAGGGTGAGGGCGACGAGAAGGGGGTGTTTCATGTGTGGTCCAGAGCTCTCTTCGAACCGAAGTGTCCGGCTGGTGGTCGGGCAGGGTATTTGGCGGTTAGTCGCTACGCGGGCGGGATGCGTTCACCTGCCCTCGATGACCCGGCACGTCTGGCGCGCCCGGATTTAGTTATCCCCCGGATGGCCGAATGCTGATACACGCGCGTGATGCAGTCGACTTTAGCCAATCCGGGCCACTCATGATCCGGCGTGCCTTCATCCGGGCTATCGGGCTCCTGGCGGCCGCGCCATGGCTTGCGGTGAACGCCCAGCCGGTCCCGCGCAGGAAGCTCGTCGGCATGGTCTCCTCGTTCAGCGAGCAGCAATTGCTGCCGCTCCGCGCTGCGCTCCTGGACCGGCTGCGCGAGCTCGGCTGGCGTGATGGCGACAATCTGGAGTTCGACCTGCGGCTGGCGAAGCCGATGTCATCCTCCCTGTCGGAGGCCTCGGCTTCGTTGGTGCAACGGAAGCCGGACCTGCTGATCGCACAGGGAAGTCCTACGCTCGAGGCAATGCGCAAGTACTCGGGCGCGATACCCGTCGTATTCCTGTTGGTGGCTGATCCGGTCGAGCTCGGCGTGGTGGCGTCCCTGTCACACCCCGGAGGAAGCCTCACCGGCTTCACGAATTTCGAACTCGCGGTCGGGGGCAAATGGGTCGATCTGCTGAAGGCCGTCGACACGACGATCGAGCGCATCGTCCTGATCGCCAATCCCGACAATAACACCAGCGCCCCGTTCGCGCGCCAGATCGAGAGCGACGGACGCGAAAGCGGCGTGAACGTGCAGACGGTTTACGTCCGCGATGCCGGCGAGATCGAGCGCGCCGTTCGCGGTGCAGGAGGTTTGCCCAGGGCTGGGCTGATGACGCTGCCCGACTCCCTGCCGATCCTGCATCAGGATCTGATCGTCGGCTTGACCAACGAGCTGCGCATTCCCAGCATCCATCCGTTCCGCAGCTTTCCGACAAGCGGCGCGCTGATGTCGTACGGGCTGGATTTCCCGGACTTGTTCCGCCAGGTCGCTTCCTATGCAGATAGCATTCTTCGCGGAACGAAGCCGGCCGATCTTCCGGTGCAGGCGCCGACAAAATTCGAGCTGGTCATCAATTTGAGGACGGCGAAGCTGTTGGGGATCGCGGTGCCGCCGGCACTGCTGGCGAGCGCCGACGAAGCCATCGAGTGAGTGAACGCTCGCTTGGCGAGAAGTTCCGTTGCGAGCTTTAGTCGCTCGCGACATGAGGAAAGTTCAAAGCACCCAGCGAGCATTTTCGCTCGGAACCCATGCCGACGCTTCGCGAGAAGCTCTGATCTAGTCGCACTTTGCTTGTTCCTCGCGGGCGATGTGATAGCCTGCAGCTTGCACGTTGAGCTCTTCGAGAGCTGAACGTGCAAGCCGCCATTTGCAAGTTTGTGGAGCCCCAGTAATGGGTGAAATTCGCAACTTCAAATCGGGGAATCAGGGTGAGCCGCCGCGTAACGCGATGCCTCGCCGCCTCGCCGCCATTATCGTCGGTGACATCGCCTCCTACAGCCGTTTGATGCAGGCCGACGAGGAAGGCACGCATGTCCGCGTCAAGCGGATCGAGCGCGATCTGATCCAGCCCAGCATAGTCGAGCACCACGGCACGCTGATCAAGACGACCGGCGACGGCTTCATCGCGATTTTCGACAGTCCCGTCGAGGCCGTTCGGTGCAGCATCGTCATCCAGCAAAATCTCGTCGGCCGCAACGCCACGCTTCCGAATCATTCCCGGATCGAATACCGGATTGGTGTCAATCTCGGTGATGTCATCGTGGAGCCGGACGACGTCTACGGCGACGGCGTCAATATTGCGACGCGGATCGAAGGGATTGCCGAGCCCGGTCAGGTCTTCATCTCAGGCGCGATCTATGAGCAGATCAAGCACAAGGTGGTGTGCGGCTACGAGTCGCTCGGGGATCGCAAGGTCAAGAATATCACCGATCCAGTGCGCGTCTATCGCGTGCTGCCGGACGCTGACGCCGTCGGCAGGACACGAGGTCGGCGCGAGAACATCCTGCTGTTTCTCCTCGGCCTGACGTTGCTCGTGATCGCGAGCGGCGTGCTTTGGTACCTGCTCGTGCAGCAACGCCCCCGCCTCGATCAACACGCGGCAGCTCCCCCCGCCGCGGCTCCCGCATCCCCGGCGCCGCAATCCGTTCCAACAGAATCCGGTTCGATGGCGCCGGCGCCGCAGGCCGCCCCCGTTGCCTCTCCGTCGCCGACAGCAATGCCATCGCCGGCGCCTGCGCCTCCACCGGTCCCGGCGCAATCCACGGCACAGGTCCAGGAGCCGGAAATGATCGCGATCCGCGCCGGCAGTTTTGCGATGGGCAGCAACGAGGATCCGACGGAAAGACCGATCCACCAGGTTGCGATCAAACCGTTCGCGATCGGGAAATATCCAGTGACTGTCCGTGAATGGAACGAATGTGCGGCGGCAAAGGCCTGCGGATTTACGGCAACCGGAAAGGACGACGCCGCCGTCACGAATGTAAGCTGGACGGACGCGCAGCAATATGCGGGCTGGCTCGCGCAGGCGACGAAGAAGCCGTACCGGCTTCCGAGCGAAGCCGAATGGGAATATGCCGCCCGCGGGGGTACCCAGACCAAGTACTGGTGGGGCGACAAGCCGCAGTCGGGCATGGCGGCTTGCAAGGATTGCGGAGACGTATCGGCTGATCAGCCGGTCAAGGTCGGCAGCTTTAAGCCCAATCCCTTTGGACTCTACGACATGGGAGGCGGCGTCGATCAGTGGGTCGCGGATTGCTGGCACAAGAACTACCAGGGCGCTCCGGCCGACGGCTCGGCCTGGAGCGGCGACTGCACTTCGCATGTTCTGCGCTCGGGGTCCTGGAAGAACGACGCGCGCTATGTGCGACCGGCGAACCGCGACAGCTACGATACCAATGTTCGCTATCCGACCCACGGCTTCCGCATAGCGCTTGGTCCGTAAGCGCGGAAGGAGATGCGATGAAGATCGTCTGCTGCCTCGCGCTTTCAGTGCTGCTCGCATCGTCCTCCAGCGCAGCCTATTCGCAAGGCAAGCCGGCGCCGAAGGACGCAAAGCTCTATTTCATCACGCCGCGCGATGGTCAGAAGATCAAAGGCGGATTCTGGGTCCGGTTCGGCCTCCGCAACATGGGCGTGACGCACGCCGGCGACGACTACCAGAACAGCGGCCATCATCATCTGCTGGTCGACGTCAACGAGCCGATCGACCCCAAGGAGCCGATTCCGCAGGACAAAACGCATCTTCATTTTGGAGCGGGGCAGACCGAGACCTTTCTCGAGCTTCCGCCGGGCACCCATACGCTTCAGCTGGTGCTGGGCGATGCGAAGCACTATCCGTTCGACCCGCCCGTTGTGTCGAGCAAGGTCAGCGTTCGGGTCAGATAGGATTTCGTCCGGTCTGTTGGCTAGCGCAGGCCGGCGTTGATCTTGTCCAGCACGGCCGAGCCCGGGCACAGCGCGTCCGCTTCCAGCGTGTTGAGGGGCGTCTCGACCGTGTTGAGATGCTCGTGCATATCGTCCGCGTCGGGGTCGACATACAGCAGGCCTGTGACGATCTGTCCCTTGGCGGCGTGCTTCTGCAGGAAGTTTTGGGCGCCGAGCCGGTCGTGCGGATCGTAGTCGGCATCGATTTTGCGCAGCGCGATCTTGCTGCCGTCATGCTGCTCGACGACCTGCACGGAGCCAGGGGCGTAGTCGACGCTGATCGGATCCCGCCCGACCAGCACGTCGAGCCGGTTCACCGCGTCATTGTGCTCGCGGACATAGTCAAAGCTCTTGGTCGAGCCGGCGTGATTGTTGAAGGCGATGCAGGGACTGATCACGTCGATGAACGCCGCGCCCTTGTGGCGGATCGCGGCGGCGATGAGTGGTACAAGTTGCGTCTTGTCGCCGGAGAAGCTGCGCGCGACGAAGGTCGCCCCCAACTGCAGCGCGATCGCGACGAGGTCGATGGCGTTGTCGGTGTTGGTGACGCCCTTCTTGGATTTCGAGCCGCGGTCGGCGGTGGCCGAGAACTGGCCCTTGGTCAGACCATAGACGCCGTTGTTCTCGACGATATAGGTCATGTTGACGCCGCGCCGGATCGAATGTGCGAACTGGCCGAAACCGATCGAGGCGGAATCGCCGTCGCCGGAGACGCCGAGATAGATCAGGTCACGATTTGCGAGGTTGGCGCCGGTCAGCACGGAAGGCATACGACCGTGCACTGAGTTGAAGCCGTGCGAATTGCCGAGGAAGTAGTCGGGCGTCTTCGATGAGCAGCCGATGCCGGAAATCTTCGCCACCCGGTGCGGCTCGATCGAGAGTTCGTAACAGGCCTCGATGATCGAGGCCGTGATCGAGTCGTGACCGCAGCCGGCGCACAGCGTCGAGATCTTGCCCTCGTAGTCGCGATGCGTGTAGCCGAGCTCGTTCTTCTTCAGGCCCGGGTGATGAAATTTCGGCTTTGCAATGTAGGTCATGACACGGCCTTGCGGAGCGGGGTCACCTTGAGGTGATCCTGGTGGTCGCCAATGGCTTTTGCGATGAAGCGGGCGGTGATGGGCGAGCCGTCGTAATGCACGATCGGCACGAGACGCACCGGGTCGATGCCGTTCTCGTTGACGATGAGCTGACGGAGCTGGCTGTCGCGGTTCTGCTCGACGACGTAGACGAAATCGTGCTCGGCGAGGAAGCTCGCGACGCTCGAATGGAACGGGAAGGCACGGATGCGCAACCGGTCGAGCTGATGCCCGCGGACTTCCAGAAGGCCGATCGCCTCGTCCATCGCCGGCGCCGTGGAGCCGAAATAGATCACGCCATATTTGGTCGGCCGTTCCGCATTGGCCTGGAGCGGCCGCGGCACGAGATCCTGCGCTGTCTCGAACTTGCGCACCAGGCGCTGCATGTTGTCGGCATAGACCGTGCCCTCCTCGGAGTAGCGCGCATAGCGGTCGCGCGAGGTGCCGCGGGTGAAGTAGGAGCCCTTGGTCGGATGCGTGCCGGGATAGGTGCGATAGGGGATGCCATCACCGTCGACGTCGAGATAGCGGCCAAAGTCGCGGCCTTCTTCCAGCATTTCCGCGGTCATCACCTTGCCGCGGTCATACTGCCGCGCGTCGTCCCACTTCAGCGGACGGCAGAGGCGGTGGTTCATGCCGATATCGAGATCGAGCATCAGGAAGATCGTGGTCTGAAGCCGTTCGGCGAGATCGAACGCGGCTGCCGCGAACTCGAAGGCCTCAGCCGGATCTTCCGGGAACAGCAGCACGTGCTTGGTGTCGCCATGCGAGGCATAGGCGCAGGCGATGATGTCGCATTGCTGTGTGCGGGTCGGCATGCCAGTCGAGGGGCCGGCGCGCTGGATGTTCATGATCACGGCCGGAATCTCGGCGAAATACGAGAGGCCGATGAACTCCGTCATCAGCGAGATGCCGGGGCCCGACGTTGCGGTGAAGGCTCGCGCGCCGTTCCAGGAGGCGCCGATCACGATGCCGATGGAGGCGAGCTCGTCTTCGCCCTGCACGATCGCGTATTTCGCCTTGCCGGTCTCGGGATCGTGCCGGTACTTCTTGCAATGGCTGGTGAAGGCTTCCGCAACCGACGAGGACGGTGTGATCGGATACCACGCGCACACCGTCGCGCCGCCATAGACGGCACCGAGCGCCGCGGCACTGTTGCCTTCGATGAAGATGCGGTCGCCGACCTTGTCGGCCTTCTTCACCCGCAGCCCGATCGGACATTTCAGATTCTGCAATGCCCAGTCGCGACCGAGATGCAGCGCATGGACGTTGGAGGAGAGCAGCTTCTCCTTGCCCTTGTACTGCTCGCCGATCAGCTGCTCGATCACCTTGGGATCCATGTCGAGCAGCGCCGCGAGTGCGCCGAGATAGATGATGTTCTTGAATAGTTGTCGCTGGCGCGGATCGGTATAGGTCGAGTTGGTGATCGCGGTCAGGGGAACGCCAATCACGGTGATGTCGCCTCGGAATTTCGTCGACGGCATCGGCTTGGTGGAATCGTAGAACAGGTAGCCGCCGGGCTCGATGCCGGCGACGTCCTTGTCCCAGGTCTGCGGGTTCATCGCCACCATCATGTCGACGCCGCCGCGGGCGCCGAGATGGCCGGCTTCGGTCACCCGCACTTCATACCAGGTCGGCAGGCCCTGGATATTGGAGGGGAAGATGTTGCGTGGGGAGACCGGCACACCGTGGCGCAGGATCGCGCGGGCAAACAGCTCGTTGGCCGAAGCCGAGCCCGAGCCGTTGACGTTGGCGAAACGGACGACGAAGTCGTTTACGCTGCTGATCGGCTTTTTGTCGGACATGATGATCCTGCGTAGGTCATATCGATGAGGTATTTCTGCATGTCCCAGGCTCCGGTGGGACAACGCTCGGCGCACAGCCCGCAATGCAGGCAGACGTCCTCGTCCTTCACCATCACACGCCCGGTCTTGAGATCGCCGGAGACGTAGAGATCCTGGTCGGGATGCATCGATGGCGCCTTCAGGCGCTGGCGCAGATCGGCCTCTTCCCCGTTCTCCGTGAAGGTGATGCAATCCATCGGGCAGATGTCGACGCAGGCATCGCACTCGATGCACAGAGAGGTCGAGAATACGGTCTGCACGTCGCAGTTCAGGCAGCGATGCGCCTCGCCGAGCGCGAGCTTGACGTCGTAGCCGAGCTCGACCTCGGCGCGGATGTCCTTCAGGGCCACCACCTTGTCGCGGTGCGGCACCTTGAAGCGCTTCTCCGGCGAGATGTCGTTGTCATAGCTCCACTCGTGGATGCCCATCTTCTGCGAGGTGACATGCACGGCAGGCAGCGGCCGCTCATTGATATCCTCGCCCGAGAGCAGCCTGTGGATCGACAGCGCGGCGTCGTGGCCGTGCGAAACCGCCCAGATGATGTTCTTCGGCCCGAAGGCGGCGTCGCCACCGAAGAAGACCTTTGGGTTGGTCGAGGCGAAGGTCTTGGGATCGACCTTCGGCATGTTCCATTTGTCGAACTCGATGCCGCAGTCGCGCTCGATCCAGGGGAACGCGTTCTCCTGGCCGACCGCCACCAGCACGTCGTCGCAGGGAATGGTCTGATCCGGTTCGCCTGAGGGGACGAGATTGCGCCGGCCCTTGGTGTCGTATTCGGCCCGGACCTTCTGGAAGGTGACGCCGATGAGCTTGCCGCCTACATGCTTGAATTCCACGGGCACCATGTAATTGAGGATCGGGATGTCCTCGTGGATGGCGTCTTCCTTCTCCCAGGGAGAGGCCTTCATCTCCTCGAAGCCGGAGCGCACAATGACCTTGACGTCCTGGCCGCCGAGCCGGCGCGCGGTGCGGCAGCAATCCATCGCGGTGTTGCCGCCGCCGAGCACGATCACGCGCTTGCCGATCTTGTCGGTGTGGCCGAACGAGACCGAGGACAGCCAGTCGATGCCGATGTGTATATTCGCGGCTGCCTCCTTGCGGCCGGGAATGTCGAGCTCGCGGCCGCGCGGCGCGCCGGAGCCGACGAAGATCGCGTCGTACTTGTCCGCGAGCAGGGCCTTCATGCTTTCGACGCGGTGGCCGCCTTTGAATTCGACGCCGAGATCGAGGATGTAGCCGGTCTCCTCGTCGATCACGGAATTGGGCAGGCGGAATTTCGGGATCTGTGAGCGCATCATGCCGCCGGCTTCGGGATCGGCATCGAACACCGTGCAGTGATAGCCGAGCGGTGCGAGATCGCGCGCCACGGTCAGCGACGCCGGGCCACCGCCAACCAGCGCGATGCGCTTGCCGTTCTTCGGCGAGGGACGCGGCAGGCGCTGCTTGATGTCATCCTTGAAGTCGGCCGCGACGCGCTTCAGGCGGCAGATCGCCACCGGAGTTTCCTCGACGCGTCCGCGGCGGCACGCCGGCTCGCATGGACGATCGCAGGTGCGTCCCAGAATTCCGGGAAACACGTTCGATTTCCAATTGACCATATAGGCGTCGCTATAGCGGCCTTGTGCGATCAGACGGATGTATTCGGGAACCGGGGTGTGCGCAGGACAGGCCCACTGGCAATCGACTACCTTGTGAAAGTAGTCGGGGGCCGCGATATCGGTCGGTTTCATTCCTACCCTGTCCGCACAGGCCCAAAGACCCGGCGGCCTTCTTGAGCTTGGCGAACGCTTACGCGTCGATATGGTTCTTAAATTGGATCATAGGCTTACCTTATTAGAACCAATCCGAAGCGCGCACAAAGGCAAATTTGGGCAATGCTGTGCTTTCATAGGAGCTACGCACACACAGCATTAACACTCGCGCATTCCATGCGGCGGTGCAGCATCCCGTGATGCGTGTGATAATTTCAGCCGCGTGCGATGTCGCTCTTCGCAAGATCCCACATCAGGCAGTAGGTGCCGACGGAAACGGGAAGCGACGACGGTGATGCTGCTGGACCGGTGAAGCGTTCGGCAATCACGGCAGAGACGGCGCTGACACGCGTGCCGTCGATCAGCACGAACCAATCGTTGGCGCCCGGGCTGCGCACCGGAATTTCCGCTGTCGGGCCGGAAAGCTCTGCATCGCTCTCGAGTAGATGCATGGAGATGATGCCGTCGTATTTTTCCGGCGCCAGCTTTTCCCGCAATGCATCGCGTAATCGTCCGGCATTGTCGGGCGTTGGGCGCAGCCGTACCACGCCGAGCGCGACACCGCGTCCGGTGCCGCGACTGATGGTGATGCACGCCACCGCGCGGATCATGTTCTCAAACCGTGCCATGGTCTGGCGCGACCAGTCGGTCGGGTTTGCAAGCCGCGCCCGATAAGCGGGACTGTCGAGCACGTCGAGCGTCGCAGTCGAATACAGGCAGAGATATTTGGGGCTGGCAGCGTGCGCGACATAGCGCCGCGCCTCCAGAAAGCCGTCGATCGCAACACGCTCCGCAAGATGTTCGCGATCATACCAGCGGTTGAAATCGGCCTCATGCTCCGCGTCGATGTTCATCGACGTCAGCAGCATGCCCTTCCCGGCGAGCGGCATTCTTCTTATTCCTTCCCTGCGAACACTCGACCCTCATGGTGAGGAGCCGCGAGCGGCGTCTCGAACCATGAAGGCCCAGCTGAGGCATCTCGGCCTTCATCCTTCGAGACGCGCTTCCGTGGGAAGCGCTCCTCAGGATGAGGGGACAGACCTTTATCGCGCGGCTTTCGAGCCGAGGTCCGCGATCGCTTTCATCACGGCGTCCCTCACGCCGGGATCATAGAGCGAATGCCCAGCCTCTTCCACGATGCGGATCTCGGAACCCGGCCACACTTTTGCGAGCGCCCAGGATGTCTCAGGCGGGCACAACAGATCATAGCGGCCCTGGATGATGATGCCGTGAATGCCGGCGAGATTGCCGGCATTTCGCAGCAGCTGATCCGGCGCCATGAAGCAGTCATTGATGAAGTAGTGTGCTTCCATGAACGGCGTCGCGGGCAGCGTGCGCCACACGTTGAGCGTGGCGAGATCAAGCCGCGTGCGTGCCGGCTTGTGTTCGGACAGCGTGCGCTCGGTATCATGCCAGGCCCGCGCGGCGGGGCCATGCTTATCAGGATCAGGATTGAGAATGCGGCGCCAATACGCCTCGATAGGCCGCTCTCGTTCTTCCGCCGAGAGCAGGCTCAAGAAGTCCTCGTTGAGCGCGGGATAGAGCTGCGGCAGCCGCGACGTGAAGCCGGTCTCGACCTCCGCTCGCGTGCCGAGAAAGGTTGCGCGCAGCACGATACCCGAAACGCGCTCGGGATGAGCTTCCGCGTAGGCCAGCGCAAGCGTCGCCCCCCAGGAGCCGCCGATCACGATCCAGCGTTCGAAACCGAACTTTTGGCGGATCAACTCCATGTCGGCGACGAGGTGCTGCGTGGTGTTGTGCTCGCGCGAGCCCTTCGGCCGGCTGCGGCCGGCGCCGCGCTGGTCGAACAGCACAGCATGGAAGCGTTCAGGATCAAAAAGCCGGCGATGGTCGGGCTGGCAGCCGCTGCCGGGACCGCCATGCAGATAGACGGCTGGGATGCCATCAGTGCGGCCGACGCTTTCGACATAGATCTCGTGGCCGTCCGAAACGGCAAGCATTTCCGAAGTCAGCGGCGCAAAGGGATCGGCGCGCTTGGCCGATTTGGCCGCGTCGGCGTCAGGCGCCATGCTTGCCGGACTCCACAGGGTCAGGCTCCAAAGTGCCACCGGCAAAGTTGCGGTAGAGGAAGCGGTTGGTCTCGCCTTCGGCTTCGCGTTCGGCCTGCTTGAAGATGGTCTCGTGCAGCGGCGACAGCGCGCAGGCCGGATCGGTATTGGCCGCATCGCCCGTCAGTGCAAAGGCCTGGCAGCGGCAGCCGCCGAAATCGATCTCGCGGAATTCGCAAGTTCGGCACGGCTCCTTCATCCAGCCGGTGCCACGATAGCGGTTGAAGGCGTCCGAGTTCTGCCAGATCCAGGCGATCGAATGATTGGAGCGCACGGATTCGAAGTCGAGCCCGGTGATGCTCTCGGCCGCATGGCAGGGCAGCACCTTGCCGGCGGGTGAGATGTTGAAGAACTGCCGGCCCCAACCGCCCATGCACTTCTTCGGCCGTTGCGCGTAGTAATCCGGCACGACGTAGTCGATCGCGAGCGTGCCCTTGAGACGCTCGCGCGCCTCCTCGACGATACGGGTGGTCTCGTCGAGCTGCGCGACCGTCGGCATCAGCGCGGCGCGGTTCTTCAGCGCCCAGCCGTAGTACTGGACGTTGGCGACCTCGAGCCGGTCGGCATCGAGATCGACCGCCATCTGGATGATGTCGGGGAGCTGGTGCAGGTTCTGGCGGTGCATCACCGCGTTCACGGTGAGCGGCAGATCGAGCTCTCGCGTCCACTTCGCGACTTCGAGCTTCTTGTGATGCGCGCCCTTGTAACCGGCGACGCGGTCGGCAGCGATATCTTCGGTGCCCTGAAAACTGATCTGCACATGGCAGAGGCCGGCATTCGCGAGCTCGCTCAGTCTGTCGCGCGTCAGCAGCACGGCGGAGGTGATCAGGTTGGTATAGAGGCTGGCGTCGCTCGCATGCTTGATGAGCTCGACGAGGTCTTTCCGCGCAGTCGGCTCGCCGCCGGAAAAATGGACCTGGAGCACGCCGATCTCGGCGAGCTCGGTCAAGACCTTCTTCCACTCCTCGGTCGTCAGCTCCTTGCCGGCGCGATCGAGCTCGACCGGGTTGGAGCAATAGGGGCATTGCAGCGGGCAGCGATGCGTGACTTCCAGCAGCACCGCCAGCGGAATGCCAAAAGTCTCTGCCGTCGAGCGCTGTTTTTCGAGCACGGCGAGGCTGTCGCTGACATCGTGGGGAACGCCGGGGTCGCCGAGTACGTCACTCATGACGTCTTCTCCCGTGCTTCGGTGAGAAAGCCTTTGTCCGCCAGGTCCTGCAACATGGCGACCACGTCGGCCAGGATCGCATCGCGCGGCGCAGCATACTTCGCGGCGAGCTGGTCGGCCACATTGCCGACGGTGCGGATGCCGTCGCAGAGCTGCAGAACCTCGACCGCGATCTCGTCCGGCGCCAGCACCCGTTCCGGCGCCAGGATCACCCAGACCTTGCGCGTCTCGTCGTATTTCAGCTTGGCATGCCGCGGCAGCACGGGCCGGCTCGCTTCGCTGACGCTGATGTGACGCGGCCCGGCCATTGCTTATTTCCTCTCAGCTCGCCTTGGGCGCGAAGGCGCCCGGCGGAATGTGCCCATCGACATAGGCATGATAGAGCGCGTCTAACTGCACCCACAGCACGTTGGTCTTGAAGATCAGCGCGTTGCAGACGGCCGCGCGTTCCTCCGGCGTCCTGGCGTGCTTCCTGACATAGTCGAGCGCAAAGTTCGCATCGCGCGGCGCCTGCGTCAGGCGGCGCTTGAAGTAGCTCATGATATCAGGGTTGACGAAGTCATAGTGCTCCAGCATGCCGCTGATGCGCTCTTCGTGCAGGTTCGGCGCGAACAGTTCGGTGAGCGAGGAGGCGATCGCCTCCAGCGGGCTCTTCTCGCGGCAGAAATGCACATAGGCCTCGACCGCAAAGCGTGTCGCCGGAAGGATGCCTTCGGTCGATTCCACATAGGCCGTGTCGAGGCCCAGGCCTTCGGTCAGCTTTAGCCAGCGCTCGATGCCGCCCTGGCTGCCGACATCGCCGTCATGATCCTCGATGCGGTGGCGCCACTCCAGCCGCGTGGCGCGGTCGCGAAAGCGCGAGATCACCACGGCATCCTTGAGCGGGATCGTGCTCTGGTAATAGTAGCGGTTGAGTGCCCAGGCCTGCACCTGGCCCTTGTTCAGCTTGCCGCCGTGCAGGAGCTTATGGAACGGATGCAGGCTGTGATAGCGCGTCGCGCCAATGTGGCGCAGCGTCGCCTCGAGCTCCTCGGCCGAGTTGAGCCTGATGTCCTTGCCGATCGAGAGTGCGGTCATTCCGGGAAGCGTCATGGCGTTCACAGCACGATCTCCGTTCCATCGGCGGGTATCTGCCAGCCCGCATGCTCGGCCGCCTTGCGCTCGGGCGAGGAGGGCAGCAGCGCCGGATTCGAGTTATTGATATGCAGAAATATCTTCCTGTCGATATCGAGGCCGGCAAGCCGCGCGAGGGCGCCGTCCTCGCCGGACATGGCGACATGTCCCATGCTCTTGCCGGTCTTGTGGCCGAGCCCGGCCCGGATCATCTCGTCGTCGCGCCACACCGTGCCATCGAAGAACACCAGCGATGCGCCGGCGATCTGCGCTCTCAGCGCGTCGGTGATCTCGGCACAGGCGGCGAGGAAGTAGAAGTTCTTGCCGGTCGACTTGTCGGTGATCTTCAGGCCCAGCGTATCGCCCGCACCACTGCTCCCGCCGGGATGCGCCTTGCCTTCCAGGTACCAGGCCGATTTGCCTGCTACCTCGAGTGCAACCACCTCGATGCCGGAGCGTGCGCCGTCCGGAAGGCGCGGCTCGAACGGTTCGTCGACCCCGATCGGCTGGCGCCTGACGTTCTTCTCATTCAGCACGTTGAAGATGCTGTTGGCCTTCAGGATCGCCAGCACCTTGTCATGGGCGTAGATCGTGAACGGCGAGCCCTCGCGCATCGACAAGAGGCCGGCGACTGCGTCCACCTCGCCATTGGTCAGGATCACGCCGGCAACCGGCGTGTGGCGCAGCGCGCCCGGCTTGGGGTGAAGCTGCGGCGTGGCGTTGAATTGCTGTCGGAGGTCGGGAGAGGCGTTGATCAGGAACCAGTTATCGCCGTCGGCGCTGAAGGCGACCGAAGCCTGGGTTCTCTGCAATTGTCGGGGTTCAGCGCGCGCTGCCCGGCAGCCTGTGCACCCGCAGTTCCACTGCGGGACCCCGCCGCCAGCCGCGGCGCCCAGGACGACGACGCGAAGCATAATTCCGTCTCCTGGAGACACGTGTCGAGGTGGATCTCAGGCTGACACAACCCCCTTCGTCCGGGAAAGTCACGCACCCGACGGATCCACCTGCGCTCAACGTGAAATTGCCGCCCTTACTTGCGGGTGGCGCTCACATACATGTTGATTTCCATGCCGCACGGCACTTCGACGATTTTCGGTGCTTTCCAGGCCATTGTGGCTCTCCTTTTCTGAGAAATCGGACGTGTCCGCCCCCGGTTAAACTACTGCGGGCGGAAAAGTTCGCCAGTTAAATCTTCCGGGACCTAGGTAGTAGACAGCTGCAATGCTGCGCTGCAAACACGAAAAGGCGCGATCACGCCGCGGAGATGACGCAAAAACAGCAAAACAACCCCGTGCAAAATACGACGATATGCAAAGAACGGACGATAGGGTGTCATCCCTGTCCGGATAAAGCAGTTGTGAGTAAGAAGCGGCTTTCAATCCTCTACAGGCGACCCCATTGGATCAAGGCATGCCCAGATATTTCTTCAACACCCGCATCGGCGACGAATTGATCGTGGACCCTGACGGCGAGGACCTGCGCAATCCCGATCGCGCCTGGGAAGTGGCGCGCCAGATGATTTTGGAAGTTCTGAAGTCGGAAGGGACGCAGCCGGCGCTGCTGGAGGCCGTCATCGAGGTCACCGACGACGACGGTGAGATCGTGCTGGAATTTCCCTTCACCGAGGCGCTTCTGGACATGCCGGACCAGTCCGCCACCCGGCACTGACGATCCGGATTCGGCCCCCGCGTATTGCGCATGGCTTTGCCGCCTGACCGGCGCTAAAAGACCCGGTCACACGGAGCATGCCATGCAAGATCTCTGGCGCTTGTCGGCCGCCGACCTCGCCACCCTCATTCGGTCGAAGAAGATTTCCGCCACCGAAGCTGCGAAGGCCGGCCTTGCCCGGCTCGATGCCGTCAATCCCAGGCTGAACGCAGTGATCGACCATCGGCCGGAGGACGTGCTCAAGCAGGCGGCGGCCGTGGATGGCAAGATTGCCCGGGGCGAGGATCCCGGCCTTTTGGCCGGCGTCCTCGTGACCGTGAAGGTCAATGTCGACCAGGAGGGCTTTGCCACCACCAATGGCCTGAAGATTCAGCGCGAGGTGATCGCGAAGGCCGACAATCCGGTTGTCGCCAATTTGCGCAAGGCGGGCGCCGTCATCCTCGGCCGCACCAACTGCCCGGCCTTTTCCTACCGCTGGTTCACCACCAATCTGATTCATGGCGACACCAAGAACCCGCGTGACGCCTCGCTGACCCCGGGCGGCTCGTCCGGCGGCGCAGGTTCGGCCGTAGCAGCAGGCATCGGCCACATCGCCCACGGCACCGATATCGCGGGCTCGATCCGCTATCCTGCCTACGCCTGCGGCGTGCACGGCCTGCGGCCGACCATGGGCCGGATTCCCGCCTTCAACGCCGCGCTGCCGGAGCGCCCGATCGGGCCGCAGATCAGCGCGGTCTCCGGGCCGCTGGCGCGCACCATCAATGACTTGCGGATTTCGCTCGCCGCGATGGCGGCCCGCGACGCGCGCGACCCCTGGTGGGTGCCGGCGCCGCTCGAAGGACCGGCGATGCCCAAGCGCGCGGCGCTGTGCCTCAACCCGGACGGGCTCACGACTGCGCCTGAGGTGAAGGCCGCGGTCAGCGACGCCGGCAAGCGGCTGGAGCGGGCAGGCTGGACGGTGGAGGTGATCGAGAACACCCCCCCGATGCGGGAAGCTGCTGATTGGCAGACCAAACTCTGGATCGGCGACGGCTACGAGGCCGCGCTCGAAGCCGCCGAGCGCGAGGGCGATCCAGGCGCGCTCGCCTGCCTGCGCGGCAACCGTGCCAAGGTCACCCCGTTCGACCAGGCGGCCTACGCCAAGGCGCTGATGCGCCGGGCAACGCTAACCCGCGAATGGATGCTGTTCTTCGAGACATACGCGGTGGTGCTGACGCCGGTCTCCGGCGAATTGCCCTTTCCTGACCATCTCGATCGCAAGGACGAGGCGTCCTTCAAGCGGGTCTGGGACGCGCAGTTGCCGCAGATCGCCATTCCCTTCATGGGACTGCCGGGCCTCGTGGTCTCCACCGGTCTCGTCGGCAGAGCGCCCGTCGGCGTGCAGGTCGTATCCGGCCGCTATCGCGAGGACCTCTGCCTGCTCGCCGGCGAGGCGATCGAGGCCGGCGGCGTGCCGCCGTCACCGATTGATCCCGTGGGCTAAAGGACAACGATGTCGGCGATCTACGATTTTTCGGCCAACTCGCTTCTCGGCGAGGACGTGCCGATGCGACGCTTTGAGGGACAGGTGCTGCTCATCGTCAACACGGCGAGCAAATGCGGCTTCACGCCGCAATATCGTGGGCTGGAGGACTTGCACCGTGACCTTAGCCCGCGAGGCTTCTCCGTGCTCGGCTTTCCCTGCAACCAGTTCGGTGGCCAGGAGCCGGGCAAGGCAAGCGAGATCCAGGAGTTCTGCAGCACGCAGTATGACGTCACCTTCCCGTTGTTCGAGAAGATCGACGTCAACGGCGCCAATGCGCATCCCCTCTATGAGTACCTGAAACGTCAGCAATCCGGCCTGTTGGGTGCCTCCATCAAATGGAATTTCACGAAATTCCTGGTGGACCGTGCAGGCAAGGTGGTGGCGCGCTATGCGCCAACCGCGCGGCCCGAGGGGCTGCGCCAACAAATCGAGACAATGTTGTGAGCGAGACAATCATGAGCGACGAATTCCCGGACCGCCTGTCAGTCGATCCGAACAGCCCGTACTACAACGCCGACATCCTGGCGCGCGACGTCGGCATCCGCTTCAAGGGCATCGAGAAGACCAATGTCGAGGAGTATTGCATCAGCGAGGGCTGGGTCCGCGTCACGGCCGGCAACGCCAAGGACCGCCACGGTAATCCGCTGACGATCAAGGTGCATGGGTCTGTCGAGCCGTATTACAGGGATAAGAAATAAGCTCGGCGCTCGGGGCGCGCCGCACATTTCCGCCGTCATGCCCGGGCTTGTCCCGGGCATCCACGTCTTCGAACTTGCTCAGTGGCAAGGGCGTGGATGGCCGGGTCAAGCCCGGCCATGACGAGAGGAAAGAGCAGGCCAGGAGGAGAGGAAACCCATGTCCGTCCGCATCGTCGACGTCCGCGAGATCACCAAGCCGATCTCCTCGCCGATCCGCAACGCCTATATCGATTTCACCAAGATGACGACGAGCCTGGTCGCCGTCGTCACCGACGTCATGCGTGACGGCAAGCGCGTCGTCGGCTACGGCTTCAACTCCAACGGCCGCTACGGGCAGGGTGGCCTGATCCGCGAGCGCTTTGCCGCGCGCATCCTCGAGGCCGAGCCGAAGTCGCTGCTCGACGAGGCCGGCGAAAATCTCGACCCCGACAAGGTCTGGGCCGCGATGATGACCAACGAGAAGCCGGGCGGTCACGGCGAGCGTTCGGTCGCGGTCGGCACCATCGACATGGCGGTGTGGGATGCGGTGGCGAAGATCGCCGGCAAGCCGCTGTTTCGCCTGCTCGCCGAGCGCCACGGCGTCAAGGCCAATCCACGCGTGTTCGTCTACGCCGCCGGCGGCTACTACTATCCCGGCAAGGACCTCTCGATGCTGCGCGGCGAGATGCGCGGCTATCTCGATCGCGGCTACAACGTCGTCAAGATGAAGATCGGCGGCGCGCCAATCGAGGAGGATCGTACGCGCATCGAAGCGGTGCTGAAGGAGATCGGCGAGGACGCGCAGCTTGCGGTCGATGCCAACGGCCGCTTCGATCTGGAGACCGCGATCGCCTACGCAAAGATGCTGCGGGACTATCCGTTGTTCTGGTACGAGGAGGCCGGCGATCCCCTCGACTATTCGCTACAGGCCGCACTTGCAGAATTCTATCCGGCGCCAATGGCGACCGGCGAGAATCTCTTCAGCCACCAGGATGCCCGCAACCTGATCCGGCATGGCGGGATGCGGCCCGATCGTGATTGGCTGCAATTCGACTGCGCGCTGTCCTACGGCCTCTGCGAATATCAGCGCACGCTGGAAGTTTTGAAGACCCATGGCTGGTCGCCCAGCCGCTGTATCCCGCATGGTGGCCACCAGATGTCGCTGAACATCGCCGCCGGCCTCGGCCTCGGCGGCAATGAGAGCTATCCCGACCTGTTCCAGCCCTATGGCGGCTTCCCCGACGGCGTCCGCGTCGAGAACGGTCACATCATCATGCCGGACTTGCCGGGCATCGGGTTTGAAGGGAAGTCGGATCTCTACAAGGAGATGAAGGCGCTGGCGGAGTAGCGGTCGGACTCGCCAAGCTTTCAGTAGCCATACCCCGCGAAGGCGAAGGCGAAGGCGTCCAGTACGCCGCGGCTTCTCCGTATTCGTCGCTGCCTCGGGAATACTGGATCGCCCGAACAAGTCGGGCGATGACACCATACGTGCGTTCAGGATAACCGCATATCCAACAGCCGTCGCTCGCCCTTGAGCAGCTTCTTCACCGCGCTCGACGCGACGACCGTGCCGTCGTTGGCGTAGGCTTCGTGGTTCTTCTCGATGTCCTCGAGGCGGTAGAGATAGTTGACCATGACACCGGCGGATTCGCGCAGGCCCTTGGGCGAGAGGTCTCCCAACCAGTTGATGCGCTCCAGTCGTGCGCCATTGCCGAGATGGAAGCGGGCGACCGAGTCGATCAGCCGGCCCTTCGACGTGCGTGCTTTCAGGAAATAATAGGCGGCGAGCGGTTCGATCACGCCGCGCAGCTGCGCGGTCAGCTCCGCGTCCTCGAACCATTTCGGCTCGTCGAGATGCTTCAGCACCTCGCGATCTTCCTCCGACAGCGGCAGGTCCTTGTCCTGCTTCAGCCACGGCATGAAGCCCGGCACCGGCGACAGCGTCACGAAGGTGTCGAGCTTGGGCAGCTCGCGGCGCAGCTCCTCGACCACCTGCTTGATCAGGAAGCTGCCGAAGGAGATGCCCCCCAAGCCTCGCTGTGTGTTCGAGATCGAGTAGAACACGGCGGTGCGTGCGCGCTCGATCGGCACCGGCTCGCGGTCGACCGCGAGCAGCGGCGCGATTGCGCCGGGGATCGTCTCGGTCAGCGCCACCTCGACGAAGATCAGGGGCTCATCGACTAGCGCCGGATGGAAGAAGGCGTAGCAGCGGCGGTCGACCGGATCGATACGGCGGCGCAGATCGTCCCAGTCGCTGATCTCGTGCACGGCCTCGTAGCGGATGATCTTTTCGAGGATGTTGGCCGGTGTCGACCAGTCGATCCTGCGCAGCACGAGAAACCCCCTGTTGAACCACGAACTCAAGAGATGCACGACGTCGCGGTCGAGCGCGGCGAGGTCGGTGTGCCCGTTCATCATGCCGAGCAGGTCGGCGCGCATGGCGACGAGATCGCCGGTGCCGCCAGGGGCGCGGTTGAGGCGACGGATCAGCTCCTGCCGCCGCGGCTCCGAGGCGAAATGCAGGTCACTGGCGTCCTCGTCGCTCGGCTGGGTGCGCCATTTCTCGACCGTCTGGGCAAGCTTCTCGCGGTCCGGCCCGAAATCACGCACGAGCGCCGCGAAGAAGGCGCGGCGTCCGGTCGCATCGAGGTCCTGATAGTGGTCGAGCACCTCGCGCGCCATCGCGGTGCCCGAGGCCTCGCCTCGACCCGACAGCAGCGCCTCGCACAGCTCGATCAAGCCATCGGCGTCCTGTCTTGTGTCCGAGGCGTCACCGCGCCGCAGCAGCGTACGGCCGCGCTCGGAGATCGTGGCGAGCAGGTCGGAGAAAAAGGCGTTGGCCATCTGGGCTTTTCGAATCCGGTTTGTGCGGTGCGGAAGCTTACACGGGATTTAGGTGGAAGCTTATCACAATCAAGCGCAAGTGGGATGCATGTGAAGCAGTGCCATGCGCTTCAAAGAAAGCTGTCATGCCCCGGCTTGACCGGGGTATCCAGTACGCTGCGGCCGGTCGGTTCGATCACCGCCGTCTCGGAGTACTTGTATGGGCTTGGTCAAGGATGAGTGGTTGTTAGATCATTTCAGATCATCTCCTTGTTCGAAGGAGGCGGACG
>NZ_JBANBA010000042.1:0-67667 GCF_059803475.1 Bradyrhizobium sp. UFLA05-89
TATATCGCCGCTAAAAGGCAGGCAAGCTGGCGCCCAACTGTGATACAATCCGGGGCACAGGGTGTGATACACACACGGAAGTGTGCGCATAATTGTTCAATCTTTTCAATGACGTGACGCGTAGTTACATGCGCTCCGAGCGCACCATTGGCATTGAAATCTCAGGATTTCTTTCGCCCGTTACTTTCAAAGGTCACTATTCTGTTCTGATCGTTGGCATTGCCCGAGCGGCGATGTTCTCGATTTGATCATGGGACGACATCTTCGCCATCCCCGCCGCGGTGCCGAGCGGTCACAGCGCGCGATACTTCGGTATGTCCTCCTCTGTCCACGGAACCCAGCCGCTGCTCTCGAATTTCCGGCGGACAATCAGCTCGCTTTCAACGGTGTTGCGCGCCGACGAGGTGATCGAATGAGCCGCCTTGTTTGTCCTCAAGCTCAATCCGGGATTTGCAGCACTTTCGCGGCCTTTTGGTAGATGCCCGTAAGATCGTCGAGCATATGTAGCGCCTCGGTGAATTGCCTGAAATTGTAGTCCGGACGTAACGCACTGATGCGTTGACGTGCCGCTCGGGCCTCCTCGATGCGGCCAGCGGCCGCAAGCGTCAGCGCTGCTACGGCATGTGCATGAAAATGATCGCCGGCATGCCGTTCAACAAGCGCCGCACAGTCCGCGGCCTCCTGGATCTTGCCGAGCCGCAACAAGGCGAACGTTCGCACTCGATGCGTCCCGAACATCATCGGATCAAGCGGGCTGAGCTGCGCTGCGATGTCGGCTGCGTCGATCGCGCACCCGGGATCGCCGGTCTGGCATTGCACAAAGGCCATAGAGTAGTGAGCAAACGCATAATTGGGACTCAAGCGAATCGATTGATTGAGCTCGCCAACGGCGCCGTCGTGCGCGTGCGCAAGCCATAGCGCCCGGCCGATCGCACAATGTGCCGCCGGGTCGCTGGGATCCGCCTGCAAGGCCTGTTCGGCAGTTTCGATCGCCGACGCAATCTCGTGTTCGGACTTACGCACGTGCAGATGGAACGCGTTCTGAAAATGTGTGAACGACATTCCCGCATAACTTCGCGAGAAGGTCGGGTCGAGAGCTATTGCCCTGGTGAAGAACTGCTGCGCCTCTCGATTGCTCTCGCTCGTAAAGCGATGCATGTGGGAGAGCCCCAGATGGTACGCCTGCCACGCGTCGAGCGAGGCAGGCGGCATGAGCAGCGCACGGTTGCGTTCGATAACGTGAATTTCCGCATCAAGACCCGAGACGATCCGCGTGGCCAGCAGCGGAGGCGCAGCGAAGGAATCGACGGCGTTGCAGCTGAATTCGTCAACCCAGAAGATGCGATCGCTCTTGGGGTCGATGAGCTCGACCGAGACAAGATATTTCCTGCCGTCGCGTCGCAGATGGCCGGACGCAACATATTGCGCGTTCACAATCCCGGCGGCCGTCGAGGGCGTCTGGCTGCGCAGCGAAAAAGCCGTACCGCGGGCAATGACGCGGATGCTTCGCAGCTTGGCAAAACCAAAGATGATGTCGCTTGTGACGCTGTCGGCATCCGCAACGTTTTCCTGCGCCGCTGTGAACGGCATCAGCAGCAGCGTCGGCCTATTCGTGGCCACCGCTTGCTGATCCGTCGGCGGCTCGAAATGCGCGACGCCGGCCGAACTGACACTGGCCGGCCTCGAACCCGAGCGTTGTGCCGCCGCCAGAACGGCCTTGAGCGATGCCGGATCGATGCCTCCGGTCTGGAATTGCCTCACCGCTGCGTCGATCTGGTGCTCGGCCTCGGCATAAAGCCCGCGGCGAAGCAGCGTGCGAACGAGCTCGATGTGAACCGCTTCGTCGAACGGCGCAATTTCGATGCACTGACGCAGCAATGCGATGCGGTCATCGTTCTCCGGAGGCAGGATGAAGATGAGCCGTTCGAGGAGCTGTTGGCGCCATTGACCGAAACGGTGCCGTTGGCTTGCGAGCCAATTCTCGAACGACGGGGCCCTTTCGATCGAGAGACCTTCGAGAAAGTCGCCGCGAAACAAAGCCAGTAGCGAGCGAAGGTCGCTCGGCGAGGGACTGCTTAGCGTCCTCTGCGCACTGCGCGCAACGGCGAGGGCATCCACGTGGAGCGACGCCGTATCGAGGCTGACTTGCCTGCGGTCGGCGATGAGCCGCTTCGTCGCCTGTCCATCGACCAGAGACCTCAGCTTGGAAAGGCACCAACGTAATTCGCCTCTGGGATCATCGGCGACGTCCCAGAACAGCTCGCAGAGTTTTTCGCGGGTGACCGGACGCGGCGCCATCGCCAGATAGGCAAGGAGCGCCCGCACCTTGCGCGAAGGCGGCTCGGATAACTCCGCCCCATTCCGGATGATCTGCAACGGTCCCAGCAAAAGCACATGGTCCGCCGGAGTGGCCATTTCCATGATTTCTCCAACGCTTGCTCCAACGACGGCCGCCTAACTTCAAGGTCTTAGGGTTTGCCGGGCCCTTGGGAAAGTAACAGATGATCGATTGCTCCAGATGGAAGGATTGTAAGCAAAATCAATATTTTATGAGGCTGGGTGGGAAGGATGGGCTGCAGGTGACGCCTAGGGCGCGTGGCCGGGAGAAGTCGGATGACGACAAAGGATGTGGGCATTGTGCTGGCTCATGGCGCATGGGCGGATGGATCGAGCTGGGCGCGCGTCATAACCGGCCTCGCGGCCCGCGGCGTGAAGGCGTCTGCGGCGCCGCTGCCGCTCACGTCGCTTGCCGACGACGTTGCCGCGCTCAATCGCAGCATCGGGCGCATGTCCGGACCGGTCGTCCTGGTCGGACATGCCTATGCGGGTGCCGTCATTGCATTGGCGCGGCCCGAGCAAGTGAAGGCGCTGGTCTATGTTGCCGCACTGGCGCCGGACGAGGGTGAGAAGGTCGAGGACGTGTTCTATCGCGCGGAACCGCATCCGCTGGCGCCGAAGCTTGCACCGGACGCCAACAATTTGATTTGGCTGCCCGACGATGCCTTCGCCAAATCTTTCGCGCCGAACGCTTCGGCGGAAGATCGGTCGGTGCTCGCCGCGGTGCAGCGGCCCATCTCGCTGGCGTGCATCACGGTCCCGGCAGGGCGTCCGTTATGGAAGGACGTTCCGACGTGGTTCATGCTCGCGGAGCAGGATCATATGATCATCCCAGCGACGCAGCATTTCATGGCCGAGCGCATGAAAGCGAAGATCAGGTCGCATGCCGTCGACCACACGCCGATCGTCACGGCTCCCGGACCTGTCATCGACATCATCCATGACGCGGTCCAGTCGGTCGCCGGCAACTGATCGGTTACGGCCAGGCTCGCGACGAAGCATCGGTCGCGGAGATCGAATTTGCAGGTAGGAGAATCCGATGGCGCCTTTCAGATACCGCAAGGTCAATGTCGACGGGTTCAATGTGTTTTACCGAGAGGCCGGCAGAAGCGACGCGCCGGTGTTGCTGCTGCTTCACGGCTTTCCGTCCGCGGGCCACATGTTTCGCGAGCTCATTCCCATGCTTTCGGATCGGTTGCGCCTGATCGCGCCGGACCTGCCCGGCTTCGGCCAGTCCGACACGCCGCCGCGCGACACTTTTTCCTATACCTTCGCTAAATTGGCTGACGTGATCGAGCGCTTCACGGAAGTGATCGGTCTGTCGCGGTTTGCGATCTACGTTTTCGACTACGGTGCGCCCACCGGCTTTCGCTTGGCGGTTCGCCGTCCCGAGCGCATCAGCGCGATCATCTCGCAGAACGGCAATGCCTATGAGGAGGGGCTGAGCGACGGCTGGATCCCGATCCGCGCGTACTGGCAGGACCCGTCGGAGAAGAACCGTGCCGCGCTCAGGGCCTTTCTTTCGCCGGAGACCACGCTCTGGCAATACACCCATGGTGTTGCCGACACATCGCGTGTGTCTCCGGATGGCTATTCGCTCGACAATTTCTATCTGGCACGTCCCGGCGCTCATGACGTGCAACTCGATCTCTTTGGCGATTACAAGAGCAATGTCGCCATGTATCCGGAATTCCAGGCTTACTTCCGCCAGCACAAGCCGCCATTTTTGGCAACCTGGGGTAAGAACGATCCATTCTTCCTGCCGGCAGGGGCGGAGGCATTCAAACGCGACTTGCCGCTCGCCGACATACGCTTCTTCGATACAGGTCACTTCGCCTTGGAGACGCACTGCGAGGACATCGCAAAAGCCATCGGCGATTTCCTGGATGCGACCAGATCGAAGGCAGCGTAGCGATGTCAACGCAAGGCCCGCATCAGCGGAGAAGCACATGCCTCACCTAGAGCAATTGGACGCCCTCATCCTTGGCAGCGGAACCGGCGGCAAGCTTCTGGCTTGGCACCTGGCCCGATCAGGGTTCAAAACCGCGGTGGTCGAGCGGCGATGGATCGGCGGCTCCTGTCCCAACGTTGCTTGCATGCCGACCAAGAATGAGATCTCGAGCGCAAAAGTCGCGCATGTCGCGCGTCAGGCCGGCGAATACGGCACCTTGGCCCATAACGTCACTGTCGACATGGCAACGATTCGTCAGCGCAAGCGCGCGATGGTCGAGCGCCAAGTTGCGAAGCACATGCAGATCTACCAGGCGAGCGGCGCAGAACTGATCACGGGCAGCGGACGTTTCATCGCGCCGAAAACCGTTGAAGTGAATTTGAACGGCGGAGGCACGCGCGAACTCGCGGCCGATAAGGTTTTCCTCAATGTCGGAACCCACGCGGCAATTCCACACGTTCCGGGCCTTCGAGCGGCTGGGCCGCTCACGCATGTGGAGGTTCTGGAGCTTGATTATTTACCGCGACACCTGATCGTGATCGGCGGGGGCTATTCGGGGCTGGAACTTGCACAAGCCTATCGTCGCTTTGGCAGCGATGTAACCATTATCGAATCCGGTCCTCAACTCCTGGCTCGCGAGGATATCGACGTCTCGGAGGAGATGAGGCGCATTCTCAGCAGCGAAGCTATTCGAGTTCTTGTCGCGGCCGAGCTGCTTCGGGTAAGCGGGCGATCCGGAGATGTAGTTTCTGTCGTGGTGCGCACCCCCTCGGGAGAGCAGCAAATCGATGGCAGCGATATCCTGGTAGCAGCAGGGCGTATTCCCAATACGGCTGAAGTTGGCCTGGATAAGGCCGGCGTCGAGCTGGACGCGCGCGGTTTCATTCGCGTCAACGATCGGCTGGAAACGAGTGCGCCGGATGTATGGGCGGTAGGCGAATGCGCGGGCAGTCCGCAATTCACTCACATATCTGAGGACGACTTTCGAATCGTACGCGACAATCTGGCGGGAGCAAGTCGCAGCACGCGCGGCCGGCTGATTCCGTATTGTATGTTCACCGATCCGCCTCTTGCCCATATAGGGCTGAGCGAAGGAGAGGCGGAACGCCAAGGTATCATTACTCGTGTCGCAAAGCTGCCGATGGACTCTGTGCTCGGAGCGCAGGCGACTGATCAGACACAGGGCTTTATGAAGGCACTTGTCGGCGACGGCGACGACCGCATCCTCGGTTTTACGATGATTGGTGCCGCTGCCGGCGAGGTCATGGCGGCCGTACAAATGGCCGTGTTGGCAGGCCTTCCGTATTCCAGCCTGGCTGGCGCAGCTCTTGCGCATCCAACAATGGCTGAAGGGCTCGGCGCATTATTTTCGGTCGTGCCTCCTCGCGAGGTGCAACAGACCAGCTCAAAGGCGGCTTAGTGATGTCCAATCAGCTTCATCGCTGCGATCCGCAGTCGGTTGCGGTCGGTTGAATGAGAACGTTGGGCTGACGAGGATCTGGAAAAGTCCGCTCCGTGGCCGCTGTTGAGGAACGACATGATGAAGCAGGTGAGCCAGCTTGTTCGTTATGCTTCGAGGACCATTCCGTTCCGGAGCGATCTGGACCGTCATCTAATTCGTGCCGCGATGGTCTTTACCTTCTTCGCATTCAGCGTCCAGAAATGGAACCAGTATACCGTTGAGATGCTGGTGCCTTTGATCAGCCATAGCCCCGTCGTCTTTTGGCTGATCCCGGCCTTTGGCGTGCGGGGCGCAGGCTACTTCCTCGGGACGACCGAAACGATCTTCGGCTGTCTCATCTTCCTTGGCTATTGGAGCTCGAGGCTGGGCATCCTGGGGGCGCTCGGGTCGATCGTAACTTTCGTCGGCACCACGAGCATCATTCCCTTTCTGCCAGATGGCTGGGCCCCTGAGGCGGGTGGATTTCCGATCATGACCCTGCCGGTCGGCTTCCTCATGAAGGACGTTCTGTTCCTCGCCGCGTCGTTCTACCTGCTCAAGCAAGATGTGACACGTGCGGCGCTGGAGGATGAGCGGTCATCCGGTCACGCAGAACTGCACGCCGCCGCGCAGATCCGCATCGACGCCGGTGAGGTAAAGTCGATCTAACCGGGTCACCGCAATATTGGAGGCTGACCATGTCCGATCTTCCACTGATCGTCTTTGACGTCAATGAAACACTGCTCGACCTTCGTACCATGGAGCCGACCTTTGAGCGCATCTTCGGCGACAAGCGGGACATGCGGCTTTGGTTTGCCAACTTCATCATGTATTCGGCGGCGCTCACGGTGGCCGGCTGTTATGTACCGTTCACCGACATCGGTGCGGCCGTGATGAAGATGCTCGCGGATACGCAAGGCATCCAGATCAGTGATGCGGACAAGCGAGAGCTCACCGAAAAATTCTCGACCATGCCGCCCTATCCGGAGGTGCCGGGCGCTTTGCGAAAGCTGCGTGGCGCCGGGTTCCAGCTCTTCACGCTCACGGATAATTTGCTCGAGGTGCAAACCCGTCAGCTCGAGCATGGCGGCATTGTCGATTTGTTCGAGCGGCGGTTCAGCGCGGACGGCGTGAAGCATCACAAGCCCTCGCGCCAGGCCTACGGCTATGTTGAAAAGGAACTTGGTGTCCGTCCATCTCAGCTCTGCCTGATCGCCTGTCACACCTGGGACACGCTCGGTGCGGTCGCGGCCGGTTGGGAAGCAGCCCTCATCAAGCGCATCGGCAATGATGTCTTGGGCGTCGGCCCGCAGCCGCACATCATAGGCAATGATCTAAGCGACGTGGCCGACCAGCTGATCGAGCGCCACAAGCGGCGCGCCTGATCCGCCCGCTGACGAAATTGCCGCCGACCAGCAATTTCAACCTGACCCAGGCTGTGCTGGAGGGCATGATCGCCCAGAAGGAGGGCACGATCATCACCATCTCTTCGCTGGCGGTCGTCAATCCGAACTTGCTCGGAGGTGCTGCCTACGGCGCGGCCAAGGCCGGCGTGAAGAATTTCATGACCTTCCTGCACAACACGTACCGCAATCAGGGCATCCAAGCGACACGATCCTGCCGGGCGAGACCGATACTCCGATCATGGACAATCGCGCACGGCCCCCGTTGCAAAACGAACGTGCGGTGATGCTCAGCCCACATGATGTCGCGCGCGCGCCCCAGCGATCTCTCTCAAAACATGGGGTACCCGCCAGCGCCGCCATTCGGTCAGCCGCGGCCGCAAGCCGTCACCGAGCGGGTCGGCTTTGCCGTGAAGAAGACTCGCGCTGCGTGCAAGGTCGCCGGTACGCTTGTGACGTCGGACGAATTGCCGTCCTGGCTCGAGCAGGGCGTGCGATACTTCTACATTCATTCCGATCCGTTCCTTCGCGTCGGTCTGGCCGGCGTGAAGAAGATGCTCGGTCGGTAATTCCGTTCGCGGAAGGGCGAACCTCGGAATGATACTCAGTTCGCGAAACTAAAGCATGATCCGGAAAAGCGTGCAGCGGTTTTCCAAGAAGATCATGCTCAAACAATGACCTAAAGCGCGATGACGATTCATCCCGATCTCATGCGCTTTGGTGTGATTCGACGCCTTGCACGTGCATTTGACGGATCTGGCACGGAATCGATGGTCCCGCTGCGCTCTGGGGCGGTTGGCCATGTGATCCAGTTTTCATCATGCCCTTCACGCTCTATTGAGGCGCTTCCCGAACTGCGCAAGTGTGGATTCGTTCGATAATTCGGATAAGCTAGTTTCAAGAAACACAGAGGGATACCAATCGACCCGCCGGGAGGAAGTCATGCTCGACACCACGCTCAACGCGCGCGTCCAGGTCTTTCTTGACAAATTCGAAGCGGCTCTTGCGGCAGGTGATCTCGATGCCGCCGCAGCGATGTTCGCTTCGGAATGCTACTGGCGCGACCTCGTTGCTTTCACCTGGAATATCAAGACCCTGGAAGGCCGCGATCAGGTCCGGGAGATGCTCAGCTCTTGCCTTGAGCGCACAAAGCCGCGCGATTGGAAAGTCGCCGATGGGGAAAGCGCGACCGAAGCCGGCGGCGTAACCGAGTGCTGGATCTCGTTCGAGACTGAACTCGCGCGCGGCTACGGCTTGATCCGCCTCCAGAACGGCCAGATCTGGACCCTTCTGACGACGATGGTCGAGCTCAAAGGTCACGAGGAAAAGGCGGGTTTCACCCGCCCGCTCGGCGCCCGGCACGGAGTCAATCCCGGCGCCAAGACGTGGAAGGAGTTGCGCGACGAGGAGACCGAGCAGCTCGGCATCAAGACCCAGCCCTATGTGCTCATCATAGGCGGCGGCCAAGGGGGCGTCGCGCTCGGAGCGCGGTTGCGTCAGCTTGGCGTGCCTACCATCATCGCCGAGAAGAACGAACGCGCAGGCGATTCCTGGCGCAACCGGTACAAGTCGCTCTGCCTGCATGACCCGGTCTGGTATGATCATTTGCCATACATCGACTTCCCGAAGAACTGGCCGGTATTTTCGCCGAAGGACAAGATCGGCGACTGGCTGGAGATGTACACTAAGGTCATGGAGCTGAACTACTGGACCGGTACCACGGTCAAACACGCCGACTGGGACGATACCCGCAAAGAATGGACGGTCGCCGTCGAGCGCAATGGCAAGGAGATCACGCTGAAGCCAAAGCAGCTCGTGTTTGCGACCGGTATGTCGGCCAAGCCGAACATGCCGCAATTCAGAGGCATGGACGCTTTCAAGGGCGAGCAACACCATTCCTCGCGCCATCCAGGTGCCGACCGCTGCAAAGGCAAAAAGGTAGTTGTAATCGGCTCGAACAATTCCGCGCATGACATCTGCGCCGCCCTATACGAGGCCGGCGTCGACGTGACCATGGTGCAGCGCTCGACCACCCATATCGTGCGCTCGGATTCGCTGATGTCATCGATAGCGGATCTCTATTCCGAGCGCGCCGTCCGCGGCGGCATGACCACGGCAAAGGCTGATCTGATTTTCGCCTCGCTGCCATACAAGATCCTGGCCGGATTCCAGAAGCCGGTCTATGACAAGATCCGCGAGGATGACGCCGAATTTTATGCGGGGCTAGCGAAAGCCGGTTTCCGTCTCGATTTCGGCGACGATGATTCCGGGCTGTTCATGAAATATCTGCGGCGCGGCTCCGGCTATTACATCGATGTCGGCGCTTCGCAGCTCATCATCGACGGCAAGGTCAAGCTGGCCGCGGGGCAGGTCGAGGAAATCACGCCCAACGGCGTCAAGCTCGACGATGGCAAGGAACTGCCCGCTAATGTAATCGTCTACGCGACTGGCTACAGCTCGATGAACGGCTTCGTTGCCGACCTCATCAGCCGGGAAATGGCCGACAAGGTCGGCAAGGTCTGGGGGCTCGGCTCGAACACGACCAAGGACCCCGGCCCATGGGAAGGCGAACAGCGCAATATGTGGAAGCCGACACAGCAGGAGGGGCTGTGGTTCCACGGCGGTAATCTGCACCAGTCGCGCCATTACTCGCAATTCCTTTCGCTACAGTTGAAAGCACGCTACGAGGGCATCCCAACGCCGGTCTATGGCTTGCAGACCGTCTATCACAAGGCCTGAACTTTCACGGCACGTGCTCGCGGGTTGGCGTCGCAATGGACTTGCGCGCTCGGAGAAAGGTTTCTCTCGACGAGCTGCTGTTGTTCGACATCGGCCGGGATGGCTATCATGTCTTGGTCGTAGCGCGAGCGTCGGAGACGTTCGCTGTCTATCATCCGGCAAGGGATGCGATGGTCCGAAGGTCCGCCAGCCGAGCGATAGAGCGCGCCGCGAGTTGCTGAGCCAGCTCCAACCGAGACTGGTCGACGGCATTGTCTGCTTCATCCAGATAAATCGAAGACAGCTGCTCCGCGCGACGAAGCACGCGCCGCTTGATCTCGTCGAGTGCGTCGGTGTGCGGCAGCGTGTCGTTCGTCCCGGTGATCAACCCCTGCGAGCCGTCTCCGATCAGGGACAGGAGGTGTCCTCGCTGCGGCGCGGGCGCGTCCTGCGACCATCGATAGATGTCACGGAGGAGGAGGCTCTCAAGCAGCGCAGCCGAGGACAGCTCAGTGGTTTCCGGCGCGTCCCCTGCGAGGGCCTCTCTTCGCTCAGTCCGCCATGCCCGGCGACGTTCGCGGCGAAGCAGATTGCCGTCGCGCAGCGCCTCGCGGGCCATACTCTCGGCGACCGTGCGCACGATTCCCGTCTCCGCGCGCGCTGCAACATATGTCCAGAAGATGAAAGCACGTTCGCGGTGCCTGACGGCGAGAGCCCAAGCGCCATAGGCGGTCGAAAGGAGGGAGTTCTTGAAATCGGAAAGCTCTTCCGTGGGAACCAAATCTACCGGCATCCACCTCAGATCGGCCTGAGCCGGCGCGCGTCCGAGAGCCGCGATGCAGGCTTCTTCGATTAATCCAGCGCGTTCGTTTTCCTGCTGACTCAACACTTCGAATACGCAACGGACGGGCTCGAAGGCATCGTCACCGGCCGCGGCGAGCTTGCCATAGTGCTGCGCAGCCCTTTCGCTCTGAGCCAATGCAATCGCATAGAGCTCACCGGTATTCCGAACGGGAGCGGGCGGCTCTGCGGCCAACAGGGGTTCGCTGCGCATCTTGGGTTCCAATCAGGCTGCAGAGCTTGATCTGAACCAGATCGCGTTAGTTTGAGATAGCGCAAAGGCGAGCGCAGTCGCGCTGGTACAAGGAGCGGGATTCAGAACAACGGCGTTCTGCTAACTGGAAGCGGCGCCCTTGCGAAAATTCCTCGGCATCCGTCTGTTCTTGGGGTTGGCACTCGCCATTCTCGGCTGGAACGGCTCCGGCTGTCCGGCCAATGCGGCTGGCAGATTGAGCGAGTATCTGCCGAAGGCAGAGTCGGGCGAATTGGTCCCCGGCGCAAACAGGCTCGGATCGCCGCAAGGCGATCCGGCGATCGCGGCGGCATATAAGGACGATCAGCTTCTCGGGTTCGTCTACCTGAATTCGGACTTCGCCAACGCAACCGGCTACTCCGGCAAGCCAATTCAGCTTTTGATTGGCATCAGTCCGAAAGGCATCCTCACAGGCCTCAAGCTGGTCGAGCACAAGGAGCCCATCGTTCTGGTGGGTATTCCGGAAAAACGCATCTTGGAGGCCGTCAACAAGCTGATCGGCACCGACATGGAACCCGTCGTGCGCGGAGCGGTGCCCGCGCCGCAGGTCGACATCGTCAGTGGCGCGACGGTCACCGTTCTGGTGATGGGAGACAGCATCGTCCGGTCCGCGACCAAGCTCATCAAGAGCGGTCGTCTCGATGCTCAGGGCAATGCGCACGCCGACACGGCTCCTCAAGCCACCAAAGCGATTGATCCCAGCAAGAGCGAGATCCGCGATTGGCCAAGCCTGGTCGGTGACGGCTCCGTTCGCCGCCTGGCCCTGTCCGTTGCCGATGTCAACATGGCTTTCGAGAAATCCGGCAATGCGGCTGCGGCGGCGCGTACCGAGGAAGGGGACCCCGGCGACACCTTCATCAACCTCTATGTCGCCGACGTTGCGGTGCCGACCATCGGCCGCAGCCTGCTCGGCAACGACGGATACGATCGCCTGACCGCGAAGCTCAAGCCGGGTCAGCAGGCTCTCGTCGTCGCAGGTTCTGGCCGCTACTCCTTCAAGGGAGCCGCCTACGTTCGCGGCGGGATCTTCGACCGGATCGAGTTGATCCAGGAGACCAATAGCATCCGCTTTCGCGATCGCGACCACACTCGGCTGGGGAGCCTCGAGGCCGAGGGCGCGCCCGACTTTCCCGAGATCGCGCTTTTTGTCGTGCCGGCAGAATTCAATTTCGATCCGACCGAACCGTGGACGCTGCAACTGCTCGTGCAGCGCGTCGTGGGCACGCGAGAAAAGGCATGGGTGACTTTCGAACTGGGGTATGCGCTGCCCGATGTCTACGTGAAGCGCGAGCCGATCAGGCCGGTGGCGCAGCAGTCGGCCGCCTCGCCGGCTAAGATGCCGGAGGGAACGCCTGTATCGACGGCAGAACAACGCAGCACTGCGATACCGCCTGGCGCCGAAGATGAACCGCTGTGGATGAAGATCTGGCGAGGCAACATCGTCAAGATCAGCACGACGGTCCTCGCGCTTGGCGCGCTCACCCTGATCTTCTTTTTTCAGAATCAGCTCGTGCGCCGCCCGCAGGTCTACACCTGGGTGCGCCGGGCCTACCTCGCGTTCATCCTCGTGTGGCTCGGATGGTACGCGAATGCCCAGCTTTCGGTCGTCAACGTCCTGACGTTCGCCAATTCACTACTGACAGGATTCAGCTGGGAATACTTCCTCTCCGCACCGCTGATCTTTCTGCTGTGGTGTTCGATCGCCGCTGGGCTTTTGTTTTGGGGACGCGGTCCGTTTTGTGGCTGGCTCTGTCCATTTGGCGCCCTGCAGGAACTCCTCAACAACGTCGCGCAGGCGATGAAGATTCCGCAATATCGATTGCCGTGGGGTCTTCATGAACGGCTGTGGCCACTAAAATACATCATTTTTCTCGGCCTGTTCGGGATGTCGTTGTACTCGACCGCGTTCGCCGAGCAGCTTGCGGAGGTCGAACCCTTCAAGACTGCGATCGTCCTGAAGTTCGCGCGCGAATGGCCATTCGTGATCTACGCGCTGACACTTCTGTCAGCGGGATTGTTCGTCGAGCGCTTTTTCTGCCGCTACGTGTGCCCACTCGGCGCGGCGCTGGCGATTCCGGGCCGCATCCGAATGTTCGAATGGCTGCGCCGCTGGCCAGAATGCGGCTCGCCATGTCAGCGCTGCGCTGTCGAATGCCCGGTACAGGCGATCCATCCCGAAGGGCACATCAATGTCAATGAGTGCATCTACTGCATGCATTGCCAGGAGCTCTACTTCGACGACCACCGCTGCCCGCACATGATCCAGGTGCGGCTTAAGCGCGAGAAGCGGGAAGCCCTCTCGTCTCAGTCGATGCGCAGCGGCGGCAAGGGTCCAGGCACGATCATCACCGCGGGCGGCAAGCCGGTTGCGCTGCCGCGTATAGAAGCCATCACCCCACCATCAACTTGAAGAGCCAGGAGGATAGCATGAGTGAGAACGAAAATGGAAAATCCGTCAGTCGACGCACCTTGTTGGGGACCTCGGCTGCGGCCGCCGGCGTAGGCATCGCGGGCGGCGTCGGCCTGTCGAGCGACGGCCGCGGCCTCGTCGCGGCTGCGGACGCGCAGACCAATGCGGCACCAAAGGCGCCGACGGCGCGTCCAGCAGTGCAGAAGACCGAGGTGGCGCCGGGCGAACTCGACGAATATTACGTGTTCTTCTCCAGCGGCCAGTCCGGCGAAATGCGCATCATCGGCCTGCCCTCGATGCGCGAGCTGATGCGCGTTCCCGTCTTCAACCGCTGCAGCGCCACGGGATGGGGACAGACCAATGAAAGCCTGAAGGTGTTGACCGAAGGGATGCAGCCGGCCACCCGCGAATTGCTCAAAAACCGCGGCGGCACGTTCATGAACGGCGACCTGCATCACCCCCACATCACGTTCACCGACGGCACCTATGACGGCCGATTTGCATTCATGAACGACAAGGCCAATAGCCGGGTCGCGCGCGTGCGCCTCGACGTCATGAAGTGCGACAAGATCATCGAGTTGCCCAACCAGCATACGGTCCACGGTCTGCGACTGCAAAAATATCCCCGCACCGGATACGTGTTCTGCAACGGCGAGGATGGCGTGCCGCTCCCGAACGATGGCAAGGTGCTCGACAAGCCGAAGGAATATCACTCGATCTTTACGGCGCTGGACAGCGATACCATGAAGGTCGCGTGGCAGGTGATCGTCGACGGCAACCTCGACAACGTCGATGCCGACTACCAGGGCAAGTACGCGGTCTCGACCTGCTACAATTCGGAAGAGGGCGTCACCCTCGCCGAGATGACGGCCAACGAGCAGGATTGGGTCGTGATCTTCAATCTCAAGCGGATCGAAGAGGGCGTCAAGAAGGGCGACTTCAAGGAGATGAACGGCGTGCCGGTACTCGACGGCCGCAAGGGCTCGCCCTACACGCGTTACGTCCCGGTCTCGAACAATCCGCACGGCTTGAATACCGCGCCGGACGGCATCCATATCGTGGCGGCCGGAAAGCTGTCACCCACCGTCACGGTGATGGATGTCCGGCTGTTCGACCAGTTGTTCGACGACAAGATCAAGCCGCGCGACGTCGTTGTGGCCGAACCCGAACTCGGCCTCGGGCCGCTGCATACGGCTTATGACGGCAGAGGCAACGCCTATACGACGCTGTTCCTCGACAGCCAGGTCTGCAAGTGGAACATCGAGCTCGCCAAACGCGCATTCAAGGGCGAGAAGGTCGATCCCATCATCCAGAAGCTCGATGTCCACTATCAACCCGGTCACAACCACTCGTCCATGGGCCAGACCAAGGAGGCCGACGGGAAGTGGCTGATCTCCCTGAACAAGTTCTCCAAGGACCGCTTTCTTAATGTCGGTCCGCTGAAGCCGGAGAACGATCAACTGATCGACATATCGGGCGACAAGATGGTTCTCGTCCACGATGGTCCGAGCTTCGCCGAGCCGCACGACGCAACGATCGTCCATCGCTCCAAGATCAACCCGATCTCGATCTGGGACAGGGCCGATCCGATGTTCGCCGACGCGGTGAAGCAGGCGAAGGCCGACGGGATCAATCTCGAAGCCGACTCCAAGATCATCCGCGACGGCAACAAGGTTCGCGTCTACATGACGTCGACCGCGCCGGCGTTCGGTCTCGAGACGTTCCAGGTCAAGCAGGGCGACGAGGTGACCGTCTATGTCACCAACATCGACGCCGTCGAGGATCTGACCCACGGCTTCTGCATCGTGAACTACGGTATCCAGATGGAGGTTGCGCCGATGGCGACGGCCTCGGTGACGTTCGCGGCGGATAAGCCCGGCGTCTACTGGTACTACTGCTCGTGGTTCTGTCATGCCATGCACATGGAGATGAAGGGCCGCATGTTCGTCGAGCCCAAGATGGTCTGAAGCGAGGACGGAAAGTGTTTTTCCTGCAACGACTCATTCCGGCGGCGATCCTCGCCGCCGGAGTCTTCGGTCCCGCTGCCGCGGCTGAGCTGAAAGCTGTCGCGTACCAGCCGCTTCAGGCAGTGCTGGACCGTGCGCAGGAAGGCGACGTCGTCAAGCTGGCGCCCGGCGTTTACCGAGGTGCGATCAGGATTGACCGTCGCCTCGTTTTGACCGGGGGACCGGGCGCCGTGCTCAGTGGCGGCGGGGCCGGCAACGTCGTTACTGTCGCCGCGCCTGACGTCACGATCCGCGGCATCACGATCAGGGAATCCGGCCGCGACCTTCAGGCCATGAATTCAGGGATCTTTCTCGAGAAGACCGCCGAGCGCACGGTGATCGAAAACAACCGCCTGGAAGAAAACCTGTTTGGCATCTACGTTCACGGCGCAGCGGGATCCCACGTCGAACGCAACATCATCGAAGGATTGCGCGAGGGGCGCCGCAGCGAGAGCGGGAATGGCGTGTCGCTCTGGAACGCGCCAGACGTCACCATCGCGGAAAACACCTTCCGCTATGGTCGAGACGGCATCTTCACGATCAGCAGCCGCAAGGACCGCTTCATCAACAACCGCTTCGAACAGGTGCGCTTCGCGATTCACTACATGTACACCAACGACAGCGAGGTTAGCGGCAACGTTTCCGTGCGCAATACTGTCGGCTACGCCATCATGTATTCGAACCGACTGGTGATCCGCAACAACATCTCCGATCGCGACCGGGACTACGGGATACTGTTCAACTACGCCAACTACGCCGAGATTGACGGTAACCGGGTCGTCGGCGGACCGCTGGACAATGTCGCGGTCAGCCGCGAAGGGGTGGACGGTGAGAAGGAGATGGTGCCCGACATACGGCCGACGCGGGACGTCGGCAGCGGGCCGGAAAAATGCGTGTTCATCTACAACACCAACCACAACAAGTTCCGCAACAACTGGTTCGAACGTTGCGGCATCGGCGTCCACTTCACCGCCGGCTCAGAAGGCAATGAGATTTCCGGCAATGCCTTCGTCGGTAACCGCAACCAGGTCAAGTACGTCGGCACGCGCGATCTCGACTGGTCCAAGGGCGGCCGCGGCAACTACTGGAGCGACAACCCTGCGTTCGACCTGAACGGTGACGGCATTGCCGACACTGCTTATCGGCCCAACGATCTGGTCGACCGCGTGCTGTGGACGGCGCCGTCCGCCAAGGTCTTGATCAACAGCCCGGCGGTGCAGGTCTTGCGCTGGGCGCAAGCGCAGTTTCCGGCTCTCTATCCCGGCGGCATTGTCGACAGCCATCCGCTGGTGGCGCCGCCGCCGAAGCCCTCTCCCGAGCGGAGTTTCAGATGACCGCGACCGTGTCCGTGACCGGCGTCGACAAGAGTTATCGCAAGGTGCGAGCGCTGCGTGATGTTTCGTTCTCTCTCGTCCCCGGGCGGCTGAGTGCGCTGGTCGGCCACAATGGTGCGGGCAAGACCACGCTGATCAAATTGATGCTGGGTTTGATCCACGCAGACCGCGGCGAAATTCGCATGATGGGGCAAAATCCGGCGGCGGGCGAGTTTTCGGCGCGTCGGCTTCTTGGCTATCTTCCCGAAAACGTCGCGTTCAATGCGGCCCTTACAGGGCGCGAAACGCTGGCATTCTATGCGCGCCTGAAAAGGATCGAGCCGGCCTCGGCGTGGGCGCTGCTCGACCGCGTCGGATTGAGCGATGCCGCCGATCGCCGCGTCGGGACCTATTCCAAGGGCATGCGGCAGCGACTGGGCCTGGCGCAGGCGCTGCTCGGGCAGCCACGCGTGCTGTTGCTGGATGAACCGACCACGGGACTTGATCCGGCGCTGCGGCAAACGTTCTACGAAGTTCTGAACGAATTGCGGAACGGTGGCGCCACCGTCCTGATTTCATCCCACGCGCTCAACGAACTCGAAGATCGCGCCGAGCATGTCCTGATTATGAATCGCGGCCGGCTGGTCGCACAGGGCACGTTGGCGGAGTTGCGCTCGCTCTCGCAGTTGCCGATCCGGGTCTCGCTCGATCTGGTGGCCGGCGCCGATGACGCCATTGCCCCGATCGCGGACGAAACCTTTTCGGCTGCAGGCCGCAGAACCGTGCTGGTGGCTGACGAAAAGGGGAAAATGGATCTGTTGCGCGCGGCTGCGAGCGATCCCCGCGTCAAGAATATCGAAATTGCGGCACCGACCCTCGACGATCTCTACGCACACTTCCTCGACACGCAGGAGAAGGCCGCGTGAGGACAGTCGCAGTCATCGCCTTCAAGGAGATCCAGGAAGGCCTGCGGAACCGCTGGGTATTGGCGACCACGCTGCTGCTCGCCAGTCTTGCCTTGTCGCTGACGTTCCTCGGCAGCGCTCCGACCGGCAACGTTGGTGCCGGTGCCCTCGACGTGGTGGTGGTCAGCCTGTCCAGCCTGACGATCTTTCTGTTGCCGTTGATCGCACTTCTGATCTCGCACGATGCGGTGGTCGGTGAGATGGAGCGGGGCACGATGATCCTGCTGCTGAGCTACCCCGTCGGTCGCAGCCAGGTCATCCTGGGCAAATTCTGCGGTCATGTCCTGATCCTCGCCTTCGCGACGATCCTCGGTTATGGCGCAGCCGCCGCTGCGCTCGCGATCACCGGCGCCTCTGTCCTGGCGGCGAGCTGGTACGCCTTCGCCTCGATGCTTGGAACGTCGATCATGCTTGGGGCTGTATTCGTAGCGATAGGATACCTGATCAGCAGTCTCGTCCGCGACCGTGGCACCGCGGCGGGCCTGTCGGTCGGCATCTGGCTTTTGATGGTGTTGGTGTTCGATATGGCACTGCTTGGGATCCTGGTGATCGACCAGGGACAGATTATCTCGGCAAGGGTCCTCGAATGGCTTCTGTTTCTCAATCCCACTGATCTTTACCGTCTGGCGAATCTCACGGGATTCAATGTGAGCCAGTTTTCCGGCATGGCCGGGCTGTCGGCTACGGCCACCACCGGGATTGCCACGCTCCTGCTGGGGCTGCTGGTCTGGATTGTGGCGCCGCTCGGGCTTGCGGCGACCTTCTTCGCACGGAGGGAACTATGACCCGAAGATCCGTCGGTGCGATCATCATCGCGGCGTTGCTTCTTGGCTGCAATCCTGACACGGGCAACACCAACATGCCGCCGCCGCTTCCTCTTACGCGCGATGCGATGGGCGTCTTTTGCGGCATGAACCTGATGGAGCATCCCGGACCCAAGGGGCAGATCATCACGGCGAGCCGCATCGATCCGTTCTGGTTCACCTCCGTCCGGGATACTGTGGCGTTCACGTTGATGCCGGATCAGCCGCGTGACATCCGGGCGATCTACGTCTCGGACATGGCCCGGGCAACGAGTTGGGAGGACCCTGGCGCAACGAACTGGATCGACGCGCGGAAAGCTTTCTTCGTGATCGAAAGCCGCAAGCAGGGCGGCATGGGGGCGGCGGAGGCAGTGTCCTTCGGGAACCGGGCGGCAGCCGATGGGTTCGCGGCCGATAACGGCGGGCGGGTCGTGACGCTTACGGAAATTCCCGACGCGTACGTGCTGGGTAGCGATGCGGCAAGCGAGTCTGTCGAACATGATCGTGGCGATGTCAGGCTCAACTGAGGACCTCGATGATGCGCAAGCCAACTCTCTCGCGGCGACGGATGATTGCAATCACGGCGACGGCGCTCGGCTCGGCCCTCGCGAGCGGCTCACGTATGGCTCGGGCGCAAGAGGCCGTGCGTTGGCATGGTTCGGCGCTCGGGGCGCAGGTCTCGATGGAGATCTATCATCCGGACCGTGCCGAGGCAGCGCGATTGGTCGGCAGCTGTCTTCTCGACGTGCGCAGGCTGGAGCAGCAATTCAGCTTGTATCGGCAGGAGTCCGCGATCTGCACGCTCAACTCCACGGGCATCCTCGTTGCGCCGGACCCGGACATGGTGGCTCTGCTGGAGGCCTCGCTGGCCTTTGCCGACCTGACCAGCGGCGCATTCGATCCGACCGTTCAGCCGTTGTGGCGGCTCTATGCCGATCACTTTTCTTCGGAGCATCCGGATCCGAACGGTCCGCAGTGGGAGCAACTCGCTGAAGTGCTGACCAGGGTCGGTCGCCGCGGACTGCTGGTGAGGCCAGATCGCATTGCCCTGGCACACCGCGGCGCTGCGATTACTCTGAACGGCATTGCACAGGGGTTTGTGACCGACAAGGTCGTCGAGAAGCTGCGAAAGGCCGGCTTGTCGACGAGCTTGATCAATATGGGAGAGATACGCGCAATCGGGCCGCGACCCGAGGGCGGGCCGTGGCGTGTCGGTCTTGCAGATCCGGACAAAGCAGGCGCTCTCACCGAGACGATCGATCTCGTCGACCGCGCCGTCGCGACAACGGCCGGTGCCGGATTCCGTTTCGACGCCGCGGGTCGCTTTACTCACCTCTTTGACCCCACAACGGGACTAAGTCCGTCGCTCTATCGAACGGTCAGCGTGGTCGCACCGAGCGCAACCGAAGCTGATGCTCTCTCGACAGCCTTCAGCTTGATGGCCATTCCTCGCATACGGGATATCGTCGCCAGCCGTCCGAATGTCCAGGCGCGCCTGATCGATGCAAATGGTCGTTTGACCGTATGTGGCGCGTGAGACGTCGCTTCAGGCTACAGAACCGAAGGGCGACCGCGGATTCGTTCCGTAAGCGACAAAATCAAGGTGCGACGCTCTCGCGCAGTCGGCGGAGCTGAGACCGGAGCCGCTCGCAGCCCAATTCGTTCTCAAACTTGGTGATCGCCTCAAGTGTAGGTTCAGCGCGCATGGTCTGCAGACGCGCCATGTCGCGGGTGCAAGCGTCTTCGGAACGGGTGGACTCATTCTGAGCCTGTTGTCTCGGAGCCGTTTGCGGTGCCGAAGTCCCGCCGGGGGGCAGAGCGGTATCGCCCACATAACTTTCGAATAGGCGCTGCACTTGCGGGCGCAGCCGACTGCATGCGACCTCGCGTTGGAAGTTGGTGATTTCTTCCGGCGCGGGGTTGGCGCGCAGACGCGCCAGCCTCGCTTCGTCGCGGACGCAAGGGTCTGTCGTCTGGGGCGCCGCCTGAGCCGGAAGGGGCATCTTTGGGAGCCCTGCGTTTACGGTTGGCGCAGTGGTTGGCGTTCCCGGCGCTGGACTGACCATGAGCGGCTTCGGCAAGGTCGGCACCGGAACCGGGGGTGGCGCTGGGGCAGCCGCCGGCGCGACTCTTGTTGCGTCCGACGGTGACACCAAGGAGATGGTTGCGCCGCCAAGGGAGCCATAGATGAACGGCTCCTGACGCCCGCCGGTCATGGCGATAACCGCATCGCGGACACGACCGAGTGCGATCCGAATGTCGACGCCAGGCTCGGCAAGGTGTTTCAGCAGCGCGATTGCATAGGGACTGTTGACGCCGTCGCCGTCGTAGGAAATCGAGCCCGCTTTCGCGGCGTAGGCGACCAGCGTATCGGCCCCGACTTCGTCAAGCTTCGCGAGCCCGCCTCTGGACGGTGTGCGGCCTGCCGAGCGCAGCTTGGCCGCAAAGGGGTTATCACGGCAGGCGTCAAGCAGGATCAGGCGCAGGCGGCGTACTGGCTGCAGCGCCCAGATGATGCGGTCGAGCGCGATAGCCTCGTCGTCGACGTCGTAGTCGCGGCTCAACCGGGCATCCACCGGGATAAGATAGTTGGTGCCGCCGATCTCGAGGCCGTGGCCGGCGTAATAGACCACCGCCATGTCGGCGTTCTCTGCCGTGATGAGGAATTCCCGCACGGTTCGTTTGAACTCGACGACGCCAAGGTCGTTGCGCGAAATGACGACTTCAAAGCCGATCGATTTGAACAACGCTGCGATCGCATTTGAGTCGTTGATGGTATTGGACAGCGTGGATGCGTTTTTATAGGCGGAATTGCCGACCACCAGCGCCACGCGACGCTCCGCTGCTGCCGCGTTGGCGAACGTCGCGCCGACGACAAGGCAGAGGCAGGAGATCAAGAGGTGGCGTAGTTTCATCGCTGCATCAATATCCGTAACTCCGCCAGGAACGATGGCGGTACTTGGAGCGCTTTCTCGGCGGCTGGCCGCTCTCCGTCACGGTGACGTTGATGACGTCGGAGAAAACCGCCGGATCGTGCGGCACGTGGGCGAAATCGGCGAACAGGAGGCGCAGCTTGTGTTGGCCGACCGGAAGGGTGATCTTCGCTTCGGTCTGGCCGGCACCGAAGTGCAGGTGGTTGAAGTCGTTTGGGATCGGCTGGTCGAGCGGAGGCAGTTCGGCATCGACAAGCAGATGATGATGGCCAGTGTTGGGCTTGTCGTAGCCCGCCGGAGCCACGCCCATATTCAACAGGCCAAAACGGATCACCGGGTTCGGAGAAATATAGGAGCCGTTCTTCGGATAGATGAAATAAACTTTGGCATCTTTCGGTGAGGGGCGACGTCCGCCGGCTGCGGCTTGAACCGTCGCAGGAGGGGCTTGAGCCGCCGCGGGAGCAGTTTGGTCAGTCACCTTGACCTTGATCCGCTCGGAGACCACCGGCGGGGAATGCGGAACGTGATTCTTGTCGCCGAACACAAGCTGCAAGGTGTGCTCGCCGGGCGTCAGCGAAATCTCAGCCTCAGTTTGTCCGGCGCCGAAATGCAGGTGCTGGAAGTCGTTGGGAATTTCGGAATTCAGTGGCGGCGTTGGCGAGTCAACTATCAGATGATGGTGCCCGCTATTGGCGCGGTCCGAACCTGCCGGCGCGACGCCCATGCCATGCAGCCCGAAATGCAGGGTGGCCTTGGTTGGCAGCGTGTCGCCATCTTTCAACCCGATGAAATAAACAGCAGCCCCCGGCGGCGACGGCGTCGGTCCGCCCGTCTGGGCCTGCGCCTGCACGGCGTGGCAATGGATCAATCCGGCGACAAATGGAACCAGAACCAATGTCAGCAATCGCTGCATCATCGCAATATTCCCAATGCATGGACCACAATCTGGACCGCGCTGGCCGCGGGAAACTGAAATAATTGCGTGTCGAAAGTATCCCCATCCGGCAATACGAAGGGGAGAAGTGGAACGATATTCCTTTGCCGCCCAATGTAAACCGAAATTCGGCGCCGCGACCGCCGCCTTGCCGGTTGCGGCCGAATGAAGCATGTTATTCCGCATTGAATGTGACGTGTGCATACTCCCGATCGTTCGAGCCGACCGGAGATCAAGACATGAGATCCGCCGTCTTGTCTGTGATTTTGCTCATAACACTCGTTGAATTTGCAGGTACTGCAGCGAGCGACCAGCGAGGGCTGAGCAACAGCCCGTCCGCGGACCCGCCGTCCGCGTCATCAGACACCAGGGTAGCCCAGCAAAGCGCCAATCCGGAGCCGGGAGAGCTATTTCGCGATTGCGACAATTGTCCCGAGCTTGTGATCGTGCCGCCGGGAGAGTTCGTGATGGGATCCAATGACACGCCCTACGAGAAGCCTGAGCATTCGATCAGCATTCGCAAACCCTTCGCCATCGGCCGCCGCGAGGTGACGTTCGCGGAATGGGATCAGTGCGCTGATACGGGCGCGTGCAGGGTGCGCCCCGAGGATCACGGCTGGGGACGTGGCGATCGGCCGGTGATCAATGTCAGCTGGGAGGACGCCAAGCTGTTCGTCGCCTGGCTGTCGCAGAGAACCGGGCAAAAATACCGTCTGCCCAGCGAGGCGGAATGGGAATATGCCGCGCGCGCGGGAACCAAAACGCCATTCTGGTGGGGCAGGGACATCGGCGCCGGTCATGCGCAGTGCGAGGGCTGTGGTAGTCCGATCAAGCAGCAGGTCGTGCCAGCGGGTTCGTTCCGGCCAAACGGCTTTGGGCTCTACGACACATCAGGTAATGCTGCGGAATGGGTCGAGGATTGCTGGAACGACTCCTATCGCAATGCGCCTAAGGACGCATCGGCCTGGACGTCGGGCGACTGCCGCCTGCGGGTGCTGCGCGGGGGCAACTTTCTCAGCAAGGGCAGCGACGTCAGATCGTCGGCGAGGTTTCGCTACGACGTTGACGTTCGCTACTACGCCAACGGCTTTCGTGTCGTGCGGGAGCTGCCGTAGTCATGGCGCCCGCGAGTACGATGCGTTCGATGGTTGTGGCACTACTCGTGCTGACTGGGGCGACTTCCGCTGCTTGGGCGCAATCCCACACCATCAGTGGGCACATCGGCTATCTCCACGAATGGGAGATTGCAGGAAGTATCGCGAAAGCGGCAACGCACCAGGCCGCGGATTATTCAGGAGCAGTCACGCTGCGGCACGTTGGCCTGTGCAGCGTCAATGGCGTCGAGCAGAAGCAGGCGCGCGTGCAGTTGAAAGTGTCGTCCGGACGACTGGAAGGCACATTGATCATGGACGACGATGAATGCCGCATCGTCGCATCCGGAGCATCAGGCTCGGGGTTGCTGACCTGCCGCAGTGGACAAGGCATTCCGATCGATCTCCTGATCGGCAACGCGGTTGCGACCGAAGCGTCCAATCGCGCCGGCCCCAATCCTTGAGCAGGTCGCCGGACAATTGTCCGCAAGAGACGTGGTGATCGACCGCGCATTGAGATCCGAGCGCGTCTTCTGATCGCGCACGACCATCGAACGCCAAGAGTCAGAAAGGCTGTTACAGCGGTGCACGTGATCGCTGTGCGTCCAACACCGGCGTGATTCGATGTGGTTGGAAAAATCCTCTGATCGCTTGCGCGCACACGGCTGAGTCGTGAGCTTCAACGCATTCGCGTACCGCTCGTTGGATGCAGCGAATTCGCGATGCGAATGCAAAAGCGCTGCTCCACCATGCGTGACTCCGCGCACAGAATTGGGGGCCGACGAGGCCTATCGTCAAATCATCGAACGGCAATCACGCGGTTCGACATCATCCAAAGGGAAAATATTATGTTTCGCTCCATCCTCCTCGTCTCGGCGGCCGTGCTCTCGCTCGCGTCTTCGGCTTATGCTGGCAACTCGTCCTCCATCGTGCAGAGCGGCAACGGCAACGACGCCGTGACGTATCAGCGCGGTCACACCAACGACAGCCAGGTCATTCAGTACGGCAACAACAACGGTGCCGGCATCCACCAGGTCGGCCGGAACAACAACGCTGGCATCGGTCAGGTCGGCGACGGCAACTTTGCCGGTGTGGACCAGGTGCAGCGGCGGCGCTGGTAAGCCGGCAGCCGAGCGATCCCACATCGCCCTGAAAGGAGTCGTGCCGGCAGGTTCCCGCACGCTCCTTTCCATTCCTGACCTCGAAAGGACAAATCCATGAAAAAGCTTCTGTTGATTGCCAGTGCCGCGCTGACCCTGGTCTCCGCTCCGGCATTCGCTGGCGGCACCACCGCCTGCGTGCACGCGAGGACGCAGATCGGCAGTGGATCGAGTGATAGCACCAGCCAGAACTGCCAGTACAATATGAACGGCCAAGTGCAGGCCGGCAACGGAATGTCGGCGACTGCCCGGCAGTCCGGAACGAACAACACGTCGTACCAGACCCAGCTCGGGAACGGCAACTTTGCTGGAACCAGCCAGCATGGCCGTGACAACAGCGCCGGCGCCATGCAGATCGGCGATGGCAACCGCGTCAGGGTCCATCAATGGTAAGACCGCTGGCCAATCGGGCCAGCGGTACGGCGATTGGGCGGAGCGTTCCTCTCGCCCAACGCACGCCATCGTCAAGGAGGTAGACATGAAACCCATGCAACGACAGTCGGTTGTGCTTGCCGCAATGTTGATGGCTGCGCTGGCGAGCGCGTCCGCGCGGGCCGAGACGACGTCCGTGAACAACGGCAGCAATTCTGCTACGATCACCCAGAGCGGCGATCCATCCAAGACCGAGAAGCAGGTCAAGACGGCCCCCGGCTACACCAGCATCGAGCAACATAGCGGCGGCAACTCGGCGACGATCGTCCAGCGCTCCAACCCCGCTGCGGGTGATCCGACCGGCGCAGAAGCTGGCAAAAGCCCGGATGCGCAGGCAGCTCCAGGCGAAGCCGATGGCGATGCCGATCACAATCCCCCGCCGACCGATGCCGACGTCTACCGGCAGATCCGCAAAGGTGCCTCGCCGCAATCGCAGCAGACGCTCGACAGGTTGATGAAAGCCATGGGCCTGCAAAACAAGATGTGACCAGCCCCCCAATGTCGCCGCCACCACCCCTCTCACGTCCCGCGACCGTCGAGGTCGCGGGGAAGGCCGCAGCTCAATTCACGGGACACGCAAAACGGGAGACATCACATGCACAAGATGATTGTGGCCATGGTGCTGGCTTCAGCGTCCGCTCACACCGTGGGTTCGCTTGGACTGGCGCTGGTCTCAGACGGCGATCCGATCACCGCACCACAGTTAACGACCACGACCGAGCCAACTATGACGCAGGCTCCCGGCGCTGCGACTGGCCCGGTTGTTCCGTCCAATCCGCAAACTCCATTAGAGAGGCACTGCACGACTCCGGGAGGCAAGAGCTTTAAGTGGTCTTTCCCAAATGTGCCATTTGGAGTCGCGCGATGCACTTGAGATGGCACGATGGCTACGACCGGCATGCGCTTGCGCGAACATCGCTCCGGCGAAGGCACGTCGGATGATCGCCGTCACAATCGCATCGACGCCCTGACGAACAACCAAGTATGAGGGCAGCCCCGACGACATGGCATCCACTCAGTGCGGCCTGCCGAGCACGAATGCGAAGGGGAGAACGAAGATCTCGTCGCCAGCCTCATCGCTGACATGCAGGGCCCAATGACGCCAGTCTTCCAGGGTGCTCGCTGCGACGAGCGATCGAACCCTGCGGGTAGCCTCCTCGCACGCTTCGATCAGATCGGACACGAATGTGCCGCGACGATCCATCAATACGCCCCGAGCATTGGAACAATGGAAATAAATCTGAGCCATGTACGCCTCCTTGCAACATCCGGGTGAGCAAGCTCACCCCTGCATGCCGGAGTCATACTAGGCGGCCAAATCGACGTCCGTGATCCCGCGCACATGGTGCGACTTGGCAGTCCGACAGGGCGACGACCGGTCCGCCCCGAAATATGCGCTCCACCCATCTCGGGGGCGAGGAATGGCTTCAACGTCAGCGGCCTGCTCGTTGGGCTTGGCCCGCTTGCCGTCGCTGGAGGCAGGCATATACTAGGTCGATGGCCGTCAGCTCGCCCGATCTGAAAGCGTTCTTACTCGCCACCCCTTTTTTCGGTGGCCTCTCAGACGCAAGCCTCGATCTCTTGCTCTCAATGCTGATCGAGCGACGCATCGACGTCGGCGCCACCATCGTAGCGGAAGGGGAGGCGGGGCGATCGATGTTCATTGTTCACTCCGGCGAGCTCGTAGTGAGCAAGCTCGGGGACTCCGGGCGCGTCGTTCGAATGTCATCTCTCGAGCCGGGTGACTTTTTCGGTGAAATGACGCTGATCGAAATGCAGAACCGATCAGCCACCGTCGTCGCGGAGAGCCCAACCGTACTGTATGAACTCACGGCCGGAAAACTCTACGCGTACTACAAGGCCGACATCCACGCCTATGTGATGGTGATGCAGAACATCAACCGCGAGCTTTGTCGACGACTCCGCCGCGCCGACAATCGGATCGCCAAACTGCTGACACTTCAAGAGAGGCAATGACTCAAATTCGTCTGCGTCGTCTGGTTCAGGAGCAACTGCGACTCAGGTCCCGGACCTCATGTTCCCGGCTCGAACGACTTCTGGTACTTCAAGGCGCCGCTCGGCGGTGCGTTCGAGTTCGCTTACCCAGTCATAGCGATTCCGGCAGATACAGATGAGGTTCCAGAAAGCGTTGCCCGGGCAGGCCTTCGCCGGGGCCCCGCGTGGCATTGATCATCAAAGACACGAGATCCCTGCTGAACTCCTCAAGTGGAGTGCAGACCGCCAACAATACATAGCGATCAGACAGCGCGGCCCGGGATTCGGGCGTCAGTTCGTTCACGATGAGCTTTACCTCTCCCGGCCTGCGCGCTTCGCGTAAGGCGGAGATTGCGCCCTCCATGCCGCCTCCGGCAACGTACAATCCTTTCAGGTCAGAGTGGCGCTCGAGCAGGTCGAGCGTCGCTTCATGCGTGAGTTGGGGCGTCTCCAAGTTGACGAGAGTATCGAGCACTGTGCACCTTGGATGGTATTCTCGGAAATAGCTGCGGAAGCCGGTTTCTCGCAATTCATGCCCGTGCCAGCGATGACCGCCGACGAAGACCGCGACTTTTCCCGGCTCGTGCATGGCCGTCGCAAGCATATAGGCCGCGACACGCCCTACCTTGAGATTGTTAAGTCCGACATAGGCTGCGCGTTCACCTTGGGCGTAGTCCGAAAGCAACGAGACTGTCGGCACGCCGGCCGCCTTAAGATCGGTTACGGCTGCGGTGGTGTCCTGATGATTGACGGCGACGGCGGCCAACGCATCGACCCGGGAGCCGATCGCGCGCATCATCTGTGCCATGTCCTTGGTTGTTTGTGTCGGGCAGAACTCGATGATCGCCTGAGCTGAAATGCCCGGAGCGGTTTTGACCGCATGCTCCAGATGCCGCGCCATCGACTGATAGAAGCTCTGCTCCGGTTTGGTCAGCAAAAAGCCTAGCCGGAAATTCGGTAGATCCGGGTTCAGACGCTGCTCGATCAGCCGAGTGGCGTGATAGCCGACCCGCACGGCAGCCGCGAAGACGCGGTGCGCAGTGTCGGAGCGGACGTTCTGGCGCCCGTTGAGAACACGGTCGACGGTCGAGGGGCTGACACCCGCCTCCCTCGCGACGTCGATGATGGTCGGTCTGTCAGCCATTGCACTGCGCATTCTGATGTAATTTACATCATTGATCTCAACGATATTGATGCTTTCATGGCGCGTCAAGTTTGACTCGCTGAACGGGAATTAAAGCCAACGGTCGAGAAATGCGGATCAAATATCTGTAATACAAAACATATCTGTCTTCATGCTTGTCCCCGATAGGCGTGGTGGAGTCGCCTCATAAATGCGTCATGATACGTCATGTAATGACGCGAAATACCCCACACGCCTTGACGTTCACTGCTTCGGCATCGTTACATCCCGAGCGTCAACACGCCGAACGTACAACCAGACATCAACAGGCCGGAGGAACAGGCGGACATGCTGCCCATAGCGATCAATCACATGACGGTGCCGGGGCTGCGTTACGAGGGCCTCCTTGCGCTTACCAAGCGGCTTGGGTGCATTGGCGTCGAACTGCGCAATGATCTGGCTCAACCGCTATTCAATGGCGATGCGCCCGGCGTCGTGGCCGCCAAGGCGAAGGATCAGGGGCTGCGGATCGTCGGCCTGTCACAGGTCTATCCGTTCAACGACTGGTCAGATTCCCGTCGCGATGCTGTCGATGTTCTGATCCGGACTGCGTCGGCTTGCGGGGCGGAGACCATCAGCCTCATCCCGCGGAACGACGGCTGGGGCCTCGGCGCGGGCGAGCGGATCGGCAATCTGCGCCTTGCTTTACGCGAGATCGCGCCCATGCTGGAGGCCGCGGGCATGATCGCCCTTGTCGAGCCGCTCGGCTTCGAAACTTCTTCGCTCCGCAGCAAGGCGGAAACGATCGAAGTGATCGAGAGTCTCGGTGTCGCGCGCCATTACCGGCTCGTTCACGACACCTTTCATCATCACCTTGCCGGCGGCGGTCCCCTTTTTCCGGAATATACGGGCATCGTCCACGTTTCCGGCGTCGTCGATGTCGATCTCGCGGTAGCCGACATGCGCGATGCCCATCGGGTTCTCGTCGACGAGGCGGACCGGCTCGGCAACATCGCCCAGATCGAAGCTCTGTTGGCAGCCGGATATGCCGGGCCGATTTCGTACGAGGCATTCTCTCCGGCGGTGCACGCGTTGGCCGATCCGGAGAGCGCGCTGCGTCGATCAATTGGCTTCATGAACGAGAGGGTCTCTCTCACGCCCGCGTAACGGCAGCCGCCGGCATGCGGCGGAAAACACGACCGGCATAATCAGCGTGGACGCCGGCCACGCAGAACGCGGGAGGAAATAATGAGGAAGCTCGTGCTCGCGGCCGCCATTTCGGCGCTCATGTCCGGATCGGCCTTGGCCGAGAACATCGGCGTCTCGATGGCACTGTTCGACGACAATTTCCTGACAGTGCTCCGCAAGGCGATTCAGGACAGCGCTGCCAAACAGAACGTGAAGCTGCAGATCGAAGACGCGCAGAACGATGTCGGCAAGCAGCTGAACCAGATCCAGAACTTCGCCGCGGCCAAAGTCGACGCCATCATCGTCAACCCGGTCGACACCGACGCCACGGCAGCGATGAGCAAGGCCGCGGCGGACGCCGGCATCCCGCTCGTCTTCGTGAACCGCATGCCGGTCAATCTCGAAAAGCTTCCATCCAATCAGGCCTTCGTCGGCTCGAACGAGGCCGAGTCCGGCACGCTTGAAACCAAGGAAATCTGCCGTGCGCTGAAGGACAAAGGCAAGAAAGAAGCCCGGATTGTCGTCATGATGGGGGAACTTTCGAACCAGGCGGCCCGCCAGCGGACCAAGGACATCGAGGATGTGATTGCCACTCCGGACTGTAGCTTCATGAAGATCGTGGAGAAGCAGGCCGCCAACTGGTCGCGCACCCAGGCGGCCGATCTCATGACCAACTGGCTGTCGGCCGGGCTCAAGTTCGATGCTTTCATCCCGAACAACGACGAGATGGCGATCGGCGGCATCGGGTCGATCAAGACTGCGGGCCTCTCGACGAAGGAGATCCTCGTCGGCGGCATTGACGGCACCAAGGACGGGCTCGCGGCGATGCAGGCCGGCGACCTTGCGGTGACCGTGTTCCAGAACGCAGCCGGTCAGGGCCAGGGCGCCGTGAAGACCGCGCTCAAGCTCGCCAAGGGCAGCAAGGTCGACAGCACCGTGTGGGTGCCGTTCGAACTCGTGACGCCGGAAAATCTCAAGAACTATCTCACCAAGAACTGAGTCCCGAACGTCTTCCGGCCGTAGGCATGCTCCCTTGCGAGCCCGCGGCCGGTGACGGCGGGCGCGGAGAAACCGCGCGCAACCCCACGACGCCGGGAGGCAAGGCCATGCTGAGTCCGAAAACGCTGGCAGCGGTCGCTCGCTACAAGGAAAAGATCGAACAGGACGGTCTTCTGGCGATCGAAGGTATCCGCAAGGAATTCCCAGGCGTGGTTGCACTTGACGACGTGCGTCTGCGCGTCCGGCCGGGCACGGTCCATGCGCTCATGGGCGAAAACGGGGCCGGCAAGTCTACTCTGATGAAAATCATCGCCGGCATCTATCAGCCCGACGCCGGCGAAATCCGGCTCTTCGGCTCGCCCGTTACGCTCAAGTCTCCACTTGATGCGCTGGAGCAGGGGGTCGCGATGATCCACCAGGAGTTGGCGCTGATGAACTGGATGACGGTCGCGGAGAACATCTGGATTCGCCGCGAGCCGCGGAATCGGTATGGCTTGATCGATCACGCGCGCATGGCGGCAATGACGCGGGAGTTGTTCGACCGGCTCAATTTGAGCCTGGATCCGATCGCACAGGTCTCCGAGCTCACCGTGGCACAGAAGCAGATGGTCGAGATCGCCCGTGCGGTGAGCTACAATTCCAAAATCCTGATCATGGATGAGCCGACCTCGGCGCTGACCGAACGTGAGGTGGAGCATCTCTTCGAGATCATCCGCGATCTCAAAGCCGGCGGGATCGGCATCGTCTACATCACCCACAAGATGAACGAGCTCTTCGCGATCGCCGATGAATTCACGGTGTTCCGTGACGGGCGCTACGTTGGCACCCATGCCGCGAAGGACGTGACGCGCGACGACATCATCCGGATGATGGTCGGACGAGAGATCACCGACATGTTTCCGAAGGTCGATTGTCCGATCGGCGATGTCGTGCTGGAGGCGAAGAACCTCACCCTGAAGGGGGTGTTCCACGACATTTCCTTCACGTTGCGCCGGGGTGAGATCCTCGGGCTCGCAGGGCTGGTCGGGTCCAAGCGCTCCAATGTCGCAGAGGCGCTGTTCGGCGTGGTACCGGCCGAAGCCGGACAGATACTGATCGATGGCAAGCCGGTCAGCATCGATAGTCCGGCGACCGCCATGAAGCACGGCATCGCCTTCCTCACGGAGGACCGGAAGGAGACCGGCTGCTTCCTGATCCTTGATTGTCTCGCGAACATCCAGTCAGCACTGATCACCGGCGCGCATGTGACGGCCGGATTCGTCGACCAGAAGACGGTGACGAGGCTCGCTGCGGAGATGGCGGCGAAGCTCAGGGTCAAGACACCGGACCTCGCCGAGATCGTCGAAAACCTTTCGGGCGGCAATCAGCAGAAGCTGTTGATCGCTCGCTGGCTCCTGACGAAGCCCCGGATTCTCATCCTCGACGAGCCGACGCGCGGGATCGACGTCGGCGCGAAGTCGGAAATCCACCGCCTGATCACTGGCCTCGCCGCCGAGGGCGTCGCCGTTCTCATGATCTCATCGGAGCTGCCGGAAGTGCTCGGGATGAGCGACCGCATCATGGTGATGCACGAAGGACATGTGGCCGGGTTTCTCGATCGTGGCGAGGCAAACCAGGTCAAGATCATGGATCTCGCCGCACGCTGAACTGCGACGCGCGAGTTACAGAACAAGAGAGAGCAAAGGAGGAATCGATCATGACAGAGGCGGTCGTTCAATCCGTGCAGGCCGTGCCGAAGCCGACGCGGCGGTTGCCGCCCGAGTTGAGCATTCTGCTCGTTCTCATCGGCATTTCCGCGACGTTCGAGATTCTGGGATGGCTGATCCAGGGGCAAAGCTTTTTGGCGAACCCGCAACGCCTGTCGATCATGATCCTCCAGGTCTCGGTCGTGGGTATCATCGCCATAGGCGTGACCCAGATCATCATATCCGGCGGCATCGACCTCAGCTCGGGCTCGATCGTCGGCGCGACGGCCATGATCTCGATGAGTCTCGCCCAGGTCAGCACCTATTCCCGTGCTGTCTATCCAGCGCTGACGGACATGCCGGTCGTCGTGCCGATCGTCGCCGGGCTGCTTACGGGCCTTCTGTGCGGCGTCGTGAACGGTGCGCTGATTGCTTACACCCAAATTCCACCGTTCATCGCTACGCTTGGAATGATGGTGACAGCGCGCGGTTTCGCGAAGTGGTACACGAAGGGCCAACCGATCAGCTTTCCGACGGAGAGCTTCGCCGCGTTGGGCTCCAAGCTCACCCCTGTCTTCATTTTCCTGTTCGTCGCCGTGGTGATGCATGTGGTGCTGCGTTACACACGCTACGGCAAATTCACTTATGCGATCGGAGCCAATCCGCAAGCGGCGCGCGTGACTGGCATCAACGTCGAACGCCACATCGTCAAGATCTATGCCGTCGCCGGTTTGTTGTCCGCTCTCGCCGGCATCGTCGTGGCTGCGCGCGGTCTCACCGCGCAGGCCGGCATGGGTCAGATGTACGAGCTCGACGCGATCGCCATGGCGGTGATCGGCGGGGTGTCGCTGTCGGGCGGGCGCGGCTCGGTCCTGGGAACCACAATCGGAATGATCATCTTCGGCGTGGTTATCTCCGGTTTCACATTCCTGCGTATCGACGCCTACTACCAGGAGATGATCAAGGGCGCGATCATCGTGGCCGCCGTCGTGACCGATGTTCATCGCCAGAAGAAGCGGCAGAAGAAATCATGAGACTGGTCGCCTGAACATCGACACTCGCCACGGCCTACGAGATCTCTTTCAGAGGACTCGAGGCCAACCGGCAAAGCAACGGTATTGCTCAGATGTCCGCTCGATCCAGGTCTGGCGGCTGCGGTCCACCGATCGGGATCGACCTTAGATCGAACCAGATTACACCAAGGAACAGATAGATGCGTATCGCGCTCGATCCCTTCATGCATCGGCACCTCTCGCTGGAAGCCTTGCCCGTCAAGGTGAAAGAACTCGGTTACGACTGGATCGAGCTTTCGCCGCGGGAAGATTTTCTCGAATGGTTCAAGGCTCCACGCGTTTTTCCGGAGCGCATCCGATCCTTCAAGCAGGCGCTGAAGCAAGCGGACGTCCGCATTGCCTCGCTGCTGCCGATGTATCGCTGGGCGTCCAACGACGAGGTCGAGCGTTGCGCCGCCGTGCGTCACTGGAAGCGTGCCATCGAGATCGCCGTTGAGATGGAGGTTGATACGATGAACTCCGAGTTCGGGCGGGGGCCGCATCCGGACAAGGGCTCCTGCTACTGCTGCCATACCGGTTCGATGATCGAAACCTGTGAGGACGCGTGGTGGCGCTCGATGGAGGAGCTGGTGCCGATCTTCGAGAAAGAGGGCATTAGTTTGCATATCGAACCGCATCCTGAGGATTGGTGCGAAACCCTGCAGCCCGCCGTCGACATCATCCGGACCGTCAATTCCAAGCGCGTGAAGTTCCTCTATTGCGCGCCGCACACCTTTTATTTCGGCGATGACACCAAGGCGATGCTTCGCGAATGTGCAGATGTCCTGGCACATGTGCATGTCGGCGATACCTTCAATCACAAGGCCTCGTCCGGCCTGCGCTATATCCTCAATCCGCCGGGCACGAACGCCCGCGTGCATCAGCATCTCAACATAGGCCAGGGCGAAGTTCCCTGGGACGACTTCTTCGCTACGCTCGCCGAGATCGGCTTCGACGGGATCATGAGCTCCTGCGTCTTCGCATGGGAGGACAAGGCCGACGAATCCGGCCGGTTCATGCGGCGGAAGATGCAGGAATACGTCGACAGCCACTGGAAGAAGTAGTCGGGGCGGAAAGCGAGGAGCGTCCATGCTGAACGGTGAGAGATTGATCCAGCGCCCGCTTCGCTGGGGAATGGTGGGCGGTGGGCGGACGGGCCAAGTGGGCTACAAACACCGGACCGGCGCGCTGCGGGACAACACGGCCTATACGCTGGTGTGCGGGGCCTTCGATGTCGATGCGGCGCGCGGACGGGATTTCGGCATCAATATCGGCGTCGATGGCGAGCGCTGCTATCCCGATTACCGGACCATGATCGGCGAAGAAGCGGGACGGCCGGACGGGGTGGAAGTCGTCACGGTGGCGACGCCCAACCACACGCACTTCGAGATCACGAAGGCCTGCCTCATGGCCGGACTTCACGTCATCTGCGAGAAGCCTCTTTTCTTCAAGGTTGAGGAATGTCGCGAGATCGAGCGGCTCGCCACCGACAAGGGGTTGATCGTCGGTGTCGCCTACACCTATTCGGCCTTTCCCATGCTCCTGCAAATGCGGGCCATGGTCGCGAAGGGCGTGCTGGGTGAGATCCGCATGGTCGACCTCTGCTACATCCACGGCTTCAATTCGGCTGACGACTCCAACGCGTCCGAAGCGCAGAGGTGGCGGACGAACCCGGCAACGAGCGGGCCGACATTCGTGCTTGGCGACCTCTCCACACACACTTATTACCTGAGCCAGATGGTGCTGCCGCATATGAAGGTCACCAGGCTTCTGTGCGACCGGCAGAGCTTCGTCAAGTCGCGCGCGCCGCTCGAAGACAACGCCTATGTGCTCTTCCACTACGACAACGGCGCCGTCGGCCGCCTGTGGTGTTCGTCGGTCTGTGCGGGCTCGATGGACTCCCAGACGATCCGGATCGTCGGCTCGCAGGCCAGCCTCGTCTGGCGCGACGCCCATCCTAACGAGCTCTGGCATGAAATGCAGGGCCGGCCGGCTCAACTCATGAGCCACGGCATGCCTTACCTCGACGAGCTGTCACTTGGCAGCGATCGGATGGGCGGCCTGCATGCTGAAGGCCTTGGGGACTCCTGGGCGAACGTCTATCTGCGCCTCGCGCAGGCAATCGACGCGAAGCGGCGAGGCGACCAGGCTGCGCTCGATGGCCTGATCTATCCCGGGATCAACGACGGTACCGAAGGCGTCCGCTGGATCGAGAACTGCGTGCGCTCCGCCAACGCTGGTTCGGTGTGGGTGGATTTTCGGTGAGGGGCCGGGGATGATCAAGCCGATCACCATCACGACCGCGCCCTGCTGCTGGGGCGTCGACGACGTCAGGAATCCCCACCTGCCGGCGTGGGAAAAGGTGCTTGACGAAGCAGCGGAGGCCGGGTTCGGTGGTCTCGAGCTCGGGCCTTACGGCTACCTGCCGCTCGATGCGGCCCGCGTCTCGGACGCGCTTGAGCGGCGCGGGCTCAGCATCGTCGCAGGGACCATCTTCGATGATTTGGTCTCGCCGGAAAACCGTGACAATTTGCTCCGGCAAACTGATGAGATTTGCGCGCTGATCGTGAGCCTTCCAAAACCCGTGACCCATGATGGCCAGCGTCATGAGGCGCCATACCTCACGGTCATGGATTGGGGACACGACGCGCGCGACTTCGCGGCCGGCCATTCGGATCGCGCACCGCGCCTCGCGGCGAGCGGGTGGCGAAGCATGGTCGAGACCATTCGCGCGATTGCGGCGCTCGCCCGGGACAAATACGGCGTGCGCGCCGTGATCCATCCCCACGCCGGCGGCTACATCGAGTTCGCCGACGAGATCGAGCGCATCGTTGCGGATGTTCCGTCCGAGCTTGCCGGCCTCTGCCTCGACACCGGCCATCTCGCCTATGCGGGCATGGATCCGGTCGAGGTGCTGTGGCAATACCGTGAGCGCGCCGACTACATCCATTTCAAGGACATTGACCCAGGCGTCTTCAGTACCGTGATGAACGAGCGTATCCGTTTCTTCGATGCTTGCGCCAAAGGCGTGATGTGCCCGATCGGCAGAGGCAAGATCGCCTATCCGGCTATTCGGACTTTGCTCAGCGACATCGGCTATGGCGGTTACATCACGATCGAGCAGGAGCGCGACCCCCGCAATACCAGCTCGATTCTCGACGATCTCGCGGCCAGCCGCGATTTCCTGCGGCGAGCAGGCTTCTAACGCAACCGAACAGAAAGTGAGACCAGCAATGACAGTCAAGATCGGCGTGATCGGCTCGGGAGCCATCGGCCGCGACCATGCCCGCAGGATCAATAACGTGCTCGCGGGAGGTCGGATCGTTGCCGTTACCGACGTCAACCGGGCGGTGGCGGAGGCCGTCAAGGCGGACGTGGCGCCGGATGCGGCGATCTACGCGACGGGGGAGGAACTGGTCACGGCGAAGGACGTCGATGCGGTTCTGGTCACGTCCTGGGGCGCGACGCACGAGCAGTATGTTCTCGCAGCCATTGCTGCCGGCAAGCCCTGCTTCTGCGAGAAGCCGCTCGCCACGACGGCGGAGGGCGCGCGGCGGATCGTCGATGCGGAGGCGGCTCTCGGCCGCCGGCTCGTGCAGGTTGGTTTCATGCGCCGCTATGATGCGGGCTACGTCGCCCTCAAGGAGGCGATCCGGACGCGAACGGGCGCGCCGATCATGGTCCATGCCGCCCATCGAAACCCCACGGTGCCCGAGGCCTACGTCACGCCGATGGCGATCCACGACACGCTGATCCACGAGATCGACGTGCTGCGCTGGCTGCTCGACGACGACTACGTCTCGGCCCGTGTGCTGTTTCCGCGTCGAGCCACGCGGTCGCATGCCAAGCTGCGCGACCCGCAGGTGGTGGTGCTCGAAACGAAGAAGGGCGTGCTGATCGACGTCGAGATCTTCGTGAACTGCCACTACGGCTACGACATCCAGTGCGAAATCGTGGGCGAGGACGGAACCGCGCGCCTGCCCGAGCCCATGGCGATCGAGCTGCGGCTCGGCGCGAAATTGCAGAACGACATCCTGACCGATTGGAAGGACCGTTTCGTCGCAGCCTATGACGTCGAGCTTCAGGACTTCCTGAAGGCAGCGGCGGAGGGGACGGCAACGGGTCCGAGCTCCTGGGACGGCTATGTCGCGGCGATCACCTCTGATGCCTGCGTTGCCGCGCAGGAAAGTGCAGGCGCGCTCGTCGCCATCACGATGGCGGACCGGCCGTCGCTCTACCGCTGACGAGGAGCCGGCCAATGAAGAAACTCGACGTCATCACGATCGGAAGATCCTCGGTCGATCTCTACGGCGCGCAGGTCGGCGGGCGGCTCGAGGACATGGGATCGTTCAACAAGTACATCGGCGGCTCTCCGACCAACATTGCCTGCGGGGCGGCGCGGCTCGGGCTGAAGTCCGGGCTGATCACGCGGGTGGGCGACGAGCACATGGGCCGGTTCATCCGCGAACAGCTCCAGCGGGAAGGCGTCGACGTGCAGGGGGTCAAGACCGACCCCGCGCGTCTGACTGCCTTGGTGCTGCTCGGCATCCGCGACGAGGACCAGTTCCCGCTGATCTTCTATCGCGAGAATTGCGCCGACATGGCTCTCTCCGAGGACGACATCGAGGAGGCCTTCATCGCCTCCGCGCGCGCGGTCGTGCCGACCGGTACGCATCTGTCGAACCCGCGAACCGAAGCCACCGTCCTCAAGGCGCTGCGGCTCGCCCGCGCCCACGGCGCCCGCACCGCGCTCGACATCGACTATCGCCCGAACCTCTGGGGCCTCGCGGGCCATGGCGCCGGTGAAAGCCGCTTCATCGAAAGCGCGACGGTCACCAGGAAGCTCCAGGGCGCGCTCCATCTCTTCGACCTGATCGTCGGCACGGAGGAGGAATTCCACATTGCCGGCGGCTCGACCGACACGGTCGCCGCGCTGCGAGCTGTCCGCGCGCTGACCCCGGCGACGCTGGTTTGCAAGCGCGGGGCGAAGGGGGCGGTCGCCTTCGCTGCCGCCATCCCCGACAGTCTCGACGACGGCGAGATGGGCCCGGGATTCCCGATTGAAGTCTTCAATGTGCTTGGCGCCGGTGACGGCTTCTTCGCCGGGCTGCTGCGCGGTTGGCTCGACGACGAGAGCTGGCCGAAGGCGCTCGAATACGCCAATGCCTGCGGCGCCTTCGCGGTCAGCCGCCACGGCTGCACGCCGGCTTATCCGTCCTGGGAGGAGCTCCGGTTCTTCCTCAAGCGCGGCATCACGGTGAAGGCGCTGCGCCACGACACCGAGCTCGAACAGATCCACTGGGCGACAAATCGGTCGGGCGACTGGTCGGAATGTCGGGTGTTCGCCTTCGACCATCGGTCGCAGCTCGAGCAGATGGACGGCTACACGCTCGCCAAGGGTGGCGCCTTCAAGGAGCTGTGCCTCAAGGCCGCGCTCGAGGTGCAGGGCGGGCAGCCCGGCTACGGCATCCTTTGCGACAACCGCACCGGTCGGCGCGCGCTCCACGCTGCCTCCGGTTCGGGCCTCTGGATCGGCCGGCCCTGCGAATGGCCGGGCTCGCGGCCACTCTCCTTGGAGCCGGAGCTCGGGGCCGACTGCGGCGGCCTCGGTGAGTGGGCGCGCGAGAACGTCGTGAAGGTGCTCTGCTTCTGCCATCCGAACGATGACGTTGCGACGCGCGCGGCGCAGGAAGAGAGCGTCAAGCGCCTGTTCGAGGCATCACGGCGCAACAACCTCGAGTTCCTGCTGGAGATCGTGGCCTCGAAGGTCGGGCCGGTCGACGATGCGACGACGGCAACGCTGATCCGGCAATTTTACGCCGCCGGCATCTATCCCGACTGGTGGAAGCTCGAACCGCTGGCGAGCGCAGCCGCCTGGGATGCTGCCTGCAAGGCGATCGAGGCGCACGACCGCTTTACCCGCGGCATCGTCGTGCTCGGTCTCGATGCGCCCGAGGCCGAACTCGCCGCCAGCTTCCGCGTCGCCGCCAGCTTCCCGCTGGTGAAGGGCTTTGCGGTCGGGCGCACCATTTTCGGCGAGGTGGCGCGGGCGTGGTTCAAGGGTGAGACGTCCGACGAGGCGGCGGTCGCCGAAATGGCACTGCGCTACCGCCGGCTCTGCGAGATCTGGGACGAGGCGCGCGCAACCGCGGGGGAGAAGGCGGCATGACCAAGACGATCCGACTGACCGCGGCGCAGGCCATGGTGCGCTGGCTCTCGGTGCAGATGACGGAAGAGGGCGGGCGCTTCATCGAGGGTGTCTGGGCGATCTTCGGCCACGGCAACGTCGCCGGTCTCGGCGAGGCGCTGCACGGCATCGGCACGGCGTTGCCGACCTGGCGCGGCCAGAACGAGCAGACGATGGCGCATACGGCGATCGCCTATGCCAAGACCATGAAGCGCCGCAAGGCGATGGCGGTGACCTCGTCGATCGGCCCCGGCGCCACCAACATGGTGACGGCGGCCGCGCTCGCGCATGTCAACCGCCTGCCGGTCCTGCTCATCCCCGGCGACGTGTTCGCCAACCGTCGCCCGGACCCCGTGCTGCAACAGGTCGAGGATTTCGACGACGGCACGGGCTCGGCCAACGACGCCTTCCGGCCGGTGGTGCGCTACTTCGACCGCATCACGCGGCCCGAACATCTGTTGACCGCGCTGCCGCGCGCGCTGGCCGTGATGACCGATCCGGCCAATTGCGGGCCGGTGTGCCTGGCCTTCTGCCAGGACGTCCAGGCCGAGGCCTACGATTATCCGGAAAGCTTCTTCGAGCCCAAGATCTGGCGCATCCGCCGGCCGCGGCCGGACCCGCGCGAGGTCGAGGAGGTCGCGGGCCTGATCCGTGCCGCCAAGAAGCCGGTGCTGATCTCAGGCGGCGGCGTGGTCTATTCCGGCGCCGAGGCGACGCTCGCCGCTTTCGCCGCGAAGCATAACATCGCCTTCCTGGAGACCCAGGCCGGCAAGGGGGCGAACGCCTGGACCGATCCCCTGAACTTCGGCTCGCCCGGCGTGACCGGTTCGGAATGCGGCAACGCGCTTGCGTCCGACGCAGATCTCGTCATCGGCGTCGGCACGCGCTTTCAGGATTTCACGACCGGCAGCTGGGCCCTGTTCAAGAACGGCGCCCGCAAGCTCGTCTCGATCAATCTGCACGGCTACGACGCCACCAAGCACGGCGCGATCGGTGTTGTCGGCGATGCCAAGGTGGCGCTCGAACAGCTCTCGGCTCTGCTCGGCGGCCACAAGGCGCAAGCCCCGGACGCCGCTTCGCGCACCGCCTGGCACGCCAAGGTGAAGGCGGTGACGGCCGCGCCGGAGGGGACCGCCAACGTCCTGCCGACTGACGCGCAGGTGATCGGCGCAGTGCAGCGGGTCGCGACCGAAAAGACCGTCGTCATGTGCGCCGCCGGCACCATGCCGGGCGCGCTGCAGGTTCTGTGGCAGGCGGCAGCGGGTGGCTACCACATGGAGTACGGCTATTCCTGCATGGGCTACGAGGTCGCCGGCGCGCTCGGCATCGCGCTCGCCGCGCCGGACAAGGAGGTCGTCTGCTTCGTCGGCGACGGCTCCTACATGATGGCGAATTCTGAACTTGCCACCGCCGTCATGAGGCGCATCCCGTTTACCGTCGTTCTGACCGATAACCGCGGCTATGGTTGCATCAACCGTCTGCAGATCGAATGCGGCGGAGCCGAGTTCAACAACCTGTACAAGGACTGCGCCGTTGAGGAGCAGCCCGAAATCGACTTCGTCGCACATGCTCGAGCCATGGGCGCCTGGGCGGAGAAAGCATCGGACATCGCCAATCTGGAAGCGCTGATCATCGCGGCGCGCGCGCGAAACAAGCCTACTGTCATCGTGATCGATACCGACGCCGTACCCGGTACAGGCGCCGGCGGACACTGGTGGGACGTGGCCGTTCCGCAAGCCGGTGGTCCTGAGCGTCTTGAGCATGCCCGAGAACGGCACGAAGCCAACGCGCAACTTCAGCGCACTTTTGATTGAGGTCCCTCATGATCCTGTTTGGTACTAACCCAATCGCTTGGTCGAATGATGATGACTGGAGCATTGGCGATCATCTCACGCTCGAAGACTGTCTGAGCGACTGCCAGAAAATCGGGTTCGACGGCATCGAAAAGGGCCACAAGATGCCTGATGAGGGGCAGGCGCTCAAAGCGAAGCTCGCAGAGTACGGTCTGCGCTTTGCGGCCGGCTGGCACTCGACCAATATTCTCGTGAACGATATCGATGCTGAGAAGAAGAGCCTTCAGCATTTCATCGACATGGTAAGAGCCGCCGGTGGAGATCACATCAACGCGTGCGAGTGTTCGAACACAGTGCATGGCAATGACCGCGAGGCGGTCAACGACCGCCCGATCATGACAGATGAACAATGGGAGCGCTTCTCGAAAGGATATGAGGAGCTCTCGAAGTACGCCCATGGTCAGGGTGTGAAGATGGGGTATCATCATCACATGGGTACGATCATTGAAAGCGGCGCCGACATCGATCGCTTCATGGAAATGGCAGGTCCCCATACCCGGCTATTGTTCGACACGGGCCATGCCTTTTTCGGAGGTGCTGATCCATCGCAAATGGTGCGCAAATATATCGACCGCATCACTCATATCCATTGCAAGAACATCCGTCCCCCGATCATGCGGCAGGTGCGTGAGCACGGTTTGAGTTTTCTCGAAGGTGTGCGGCGCGGAGCCTTCACGGTGCCGGGCGATCCCGAAGGCTGTATCGACTTTGAGCCGGTGCTGACGATTGCCGCTCAACATGGGTATTCGGGCTGGATCGTCATTGAGGCCGAGCAGGACAGCCGGGTCCGCGAACCGCTCAAATATCAGGGTCTGGGCTTGCGCACGCTCAAGGAGATCGCCGCGCGTGTCGGCCTCGCGTAGATCGTGCGGGTTAGCGCCAACCTAGCTGAACCAGCATGCGGCGCTTCAGGAGAAAAATATGGCGGAACTGCTACGCAAACCCTTTGGTACCCACGGGAAGGTGCATGAAATCACGCCGCAATCCGCAGGCTGGCGATATGTCGGCTTCTCGCTTTACCGGCTGCGCCAGGGCGAGCAGGCCGCCGAGGCGCAGGGCGATCGCGAGGTGATCCTTGTGATGGTAGAGGGCAAGGCCGCCTTTACCGGCTGTGGGCATGACTGGGGTAGTCTGGGCGAGCGGATGGACGTCTTTGAAAAGACCCCGCCACACTGCCTCTATCTACCCAGCGGCGCCGCGTGGCAGGCAACTGCCGAAACAGATTGTACAATCGCCGTCTGTTCGGCTCCTGGCAGGGGTGGCCACGCGGCGCGGCGCATTGGTCCGGACGGAATCACGCTGATCGAGCGTGGCAAGGGGACGAACACGCGCTACATCAACAATATTGCGATGGAGAACGAGGATTATTGCGATAGCCTTCTCGTAACCGAAGTGTTCACGCCTGCGGGCCACTGGTCGAGTTACCCCTCGCATCGTCACGACGAAGATGATTTTCCGCGTATCACCTACCTTGAGGAAACATACTACCATCGCATCAAACCATCGAGCGGTTTCGGTATTCAGCGTGTCTACACCGACGATTTACAACTCGACGTGACGATGGCTGTGCACGACGGCGACGTAGTCCTGGTTCCGCGCGGGCACCATCCCTGCGGCGCACCCCATGGCTTCGAGATGTACTATCTCAACGTGATGGCCGGCCCTTTGCGCAAATGGCGTTTCCTGCCGAGCCCGGCGGTCGAATGGATCATGAAGCGTGATGCCTAAAATGAGGACGCCTGGTCATCCGGAGCGCAGATCCGAGATCAGGCCAATTCTGTCCTCGAGAAGGTGACGTCCAGCTTCAACGTCTCATCTTTGACAAGGAAAAGGCACCAACTTGGTAAGGTCGACTGCCTCTTTCTAACCATTGGTGAAGCCCGCAACTTTCAAGCCTGATGAAGCCGCCTCGGAGCGAGCCGGGTCGGTTCTAATTGGGCAACGCCAAGACGTAGTCGCTGCGGCGATTACCGTGAAGCTTCTGTTCGAAGCAAAATCCGCAGGGCTTGGCGCAGAGATCGGTTGCGGCGAACCAGGCGCACCCAGCGCGTTGGCCGCATGTCGACGCCGACGACAATCTCTATCGCACGACCCTATCGCACGATGATGACGGCCGCATGCGGCCGGATCAGTGTCCTCAAACGTTCGTTCGGGCCGATCTCCCATTGACAGTCGGTCAATCTGATAGAATTATAACAAACTAAGTTGCGATAATAACAAAATGTCACCATCGTACCAGAGGTGGGACTACGACGGAGGAGAGCTTGGAGCCGTCTGGTTCGGTTGCCGCACGGCCTCCGACGCCGCTTGTGATGGTCAACGGCATCAACAAGCGCTTCGGTGGAGTGCGTGCGCTGCGCGACGTAAATCTCGAGGTGCGAGCCGGCGAGGTACACGCGCTGCTGGGCGAGAACGGCGCCGGAAAATCCACACTGATCAAGATACTGAGCGGTGTTCATGCCCTCGACAGCGGCACGATCGAGATTGCGGGCAGGCCAGTGGCGTTCGACCGTCCGGCAAAATCGCGCGAGGCGGGGATTGCCGTCGTCTATCAGGACCTGAGCCTGGTTGAATCGCTTAGCGTCGCTGACAATCTGCTGCTCGGCCGCGAGCCGCGCATGCGTTTCGGCTTCGTCCGCAAGCGAGAACTGATGGCGCAGGCCACAGCATTCCTGGCGGAACTCGGCATACCCCTGGATACGAAAGCGACGGTCGGCTCGCTGCCGTTCGCCTTCCGCCAGATGACGGAGATCGCAAAGGCGCTAATGGGCGAGGTGCGGTTGCTCATCCTCGATGAGCCGACATCGTCGCTGACGTCGGACGAAGTCCGAATCCTGTTTGATGCGATCGGAAAGGTGACGCGGCGGGGGGTCGGCGTGATCTATGTGACCCATCGGCTCAACGAGGTCTTCGAGATCTCGCAGCGTGTCACAGTGCTCCGTGATGGGGCCAATGCTGGCACGTTCGTCACCGTCGATACCGACATGAAGCGGCTGGTGAATGCGATCGTCGGAACCGATCGACTGACGCCCGCAGCGGCGTCGCGCGCCGAGCCCGCGGCAAAGCGCGCGTTCGATCCGTCGTCGGTCTTGTCTCTGTCGGGTGCGTTCAATGACCGGCTACGATCCGTCGATCTGTCCGTGCTGAAAGGCGAGATCCACGGCCTCGCCGGATTGATCGGCAGCGGACGCACGGAGATTCTGGAGACGGTGTTCGGCCTCCGGCCACTCGACAGCGGCACAATTGAGATCGAGGGCCGGCGCTGGTTGCCGAAGAGCCCGGCCGATGCGATCGATCAGGGTATCGCGCTAGTGCCGGAAGATCGGCACGTGCAGGGTCTGGTCCTGGACCATTCGATCGAACGCAACGTCACCCTGTCACGAATTCCCTATTTCTCGCGGTGGGGCTGGATGCAGCAGCACGCCGCCGCCAAGCGTGCGGCGGCCGCGATCACCAAGCTTGCCGTTAAGGCGCAGGGTGCCTCCAGCTTGGTCCGGACACTCTCGGGCGGCAACCAGCAGAAGGTCGTGTTCGCAAAATGGAATGATCCGCGACCGCGCGTCCTGCTTCTGGACGAGCCGACGGTTGGCGTCGACGTGGGCGCACGGGAGGAAATTTACGGTGTAATCCGGAATGCCGTTCGTGACGGCACCGGCGTCCTCGTCGTCTCGTCCGATCTCGTCGAATTGATCGAGCTCTGCGACCGCATCTCAGTGATCGTCAATGGCCATGTGGCTCGAACGCTCATGCGCGGGGAGATCGACGATGCCGAAGAGCTCCACCATCTTCTTCAAATGTACCAGGCTGGCGTATCGCAAGGGCTGCCCGCATGACCGAACTGATCGCGCCCAATGTCGTCGCCGCGTCGACCCGATCCGATCGTCGCCGCAAGCTTCTGCAGAATCTGCTGCGGGGCGAGCGGCCCTACATGCTCTACATCGCCTTCGTGATCCTGCTCGTCGTATTCAGCCTGTCCTCACCCTGGTTCCTGTCGGTCGACAATTTTCTGAACATTGGACGCCAGACGACGCTGGTATCGATCATTGCGGTGGGCATGACCTTCGTCATCGTCGCGCGTCAGATCGATCTTTCAGTCGCATCGACATTGGCGCTATCAGGCATGGCGGCCGCGCTCGCGATGAGCCAAATCAACAACAGCTGGGTTGTAGGGGCGGTCGCCGGGCTTGGCACCGGCGCGCTTATCGGGCTGCTCAATGGCATCCTGACCACGCAGCTTTCGATCCCGTCCTTCCTGGTGACGCTCGGCTCGTTGAGCATGGCCCGGGGACTGGCGATGATGGTCACCAACACCAAGCCCGTGATCATCACCAACGAGACCTATTTTGCAATCTTCGGCGAAGGCACGTTCCTCGGCATACCGGTGCCGATCGCCTGGACGCTGGTCGCGACGATCCTCGGCATCCTGCTGCTGCACTACAACGTGTTCGGCCGTCGTATCTACGCGGTCGGCGGCAACCCGACGGCAGCGCTCTACTCCGGCATCAACACCAAATGGGTGACGACCGCAGCCTTTGTCCTGACTGGCACGCTGGCCGGCCTCGCGGCGTTGGTGCTGTCGGCGCGTTCACATGCTGCGCGGCCAGATGTCGTCCAGGGAATGGAGCTCGACGTCATCGCCGCGGTGATCCTCGGTGGCTGCAGCCTGTTCGGGGGGCGTGGCTACATCCTGGGAACGCTGTTCGGCAGCCTGATGATCGGCACGCTCAACAATGGCCTTGTGCTGCTCGGTGTGAGCTCGCCGATGCAGCTCGTGATCAAGGGCGCGATCATCGTTGCCGCGGTCGCTTTCACGAAACGCTAGAGCATGATCCGGAAAAGTGTGCAGCGGTTTTCCGAAAAGATCATGCTCAAACGACAACCTAAAGTGCGATGACGATTCATCCTAATCTCATCGCGCTTTAGTCAGATTAAGGCGCAGCGCATGAGCACAGGATCATTGCGCTGCTTGGGTGGGGGCAAGGCTGCCGGCCCTCCAGTGAATCGGTGGCCAAAATGGAGGAAGCAATGATGCCAATCTTACGACGAACCTTGCCGCTGACCGCGCTGATCGCAGCGACAGCCGTCTCGTTCGCCCCCTCGGCCCGCGCCGAAGTGCCTGCGACCTGCGTCAAGGGCGTCGATCTCGCGACGCTTGGACCGAAATCGATCGTCGGCCAGGGACCCCACGGCGAGAAGGCGGCTTCGCCCGAGGTGCTCGCGCTCTCGGAGGCTGACGCTGCGAAGGTCAAGGAGAAGCACTTCAAGGTCGGCATTTCCATGCAGACGGTCAACCTTGACTGGTCGCAGCTCCAGATCCAGGGCATCACCGATACGTTGAAGAAGTACGGAGTAACGGTGACGGGGGTTGCGTCCGCCGAATATCAGGTGGACAAGCAGATCGCCGACATCGAGAACACCATCCAGCAGCATCCGGACGGCATTATCTCGATCCCGGTCGATTTCACGGCGACCGCACCGACCTATAAGAAGATCGCCAAGGCCGGCATCAAGCTGGTCTTGATGGACAGCATTCCGACCGGCCTGAAGCACCCAGAAGAGTATGCCTCGATGGTCTCTGCGGACAGCCAGGGCAACGGCCAGATCGCGGCACAGATCCTTGCATCCTGTGTTACGCAGGGCGGCACCATCGGTCTCGTCAATTTCGGCGTCGACTATTTCAGCACCAACGAGCGCACCAAGGGGGTTCGGGAATGGATGAAGGCGAACCGTCCAGACATAAAAATGAAGCAGGTCGATTTCACGGATCCGCCGAAAGTCTCGCAGATCGCGGGCGACTTCCTCACCGGCAATCCCGATGTAAAGGGACTGTTCGCTGTCTGGGATCAGCCGGCGCTGGATACGCTGAGTTCGATGCGGGCGCAGAGCATCGACATTCCCGTCACCACGGTCGATCTCGGCCTGCAATCAGCGATCGAGATCGCCAAGGGTGGTCCGTTGAAGGCCACCGGCTCGCAGCGCCCCTATGATCAGGGCGTGGCGGAAGCGATGGCAATGATGAACGCGCTGCTCGGCAAGGAAACGCCGGGTTGGATCGGTGTGCAGTCGCTGCCGGTGACGCAGTCGAACGTGCTCGAATCCTATCGGACGGTTTTCAAGAAGGAGCCGCCGCAGGAACTGACCGACGCCTGCAACAAGGCGAAGCCCGCCTGCAATTGAGCGATCGGGATGCGTGGTCACAGGAGGCCGCGCATCGCCAGGCAGACTTGGTCCGGGCGAACCAGCCCCCGTCCGGATCAGGCTGCGCTGGTGACGTATTCCACGGGAAGGCTGCGGAAATGCTTGCGCATGTCTGACGACGCTGAGCCGCCGACAATGATCCGTGAAAACGCGCTGATATCGGAAAAGAAGGCCGGCTTGAGGCTGCCGAGCTTGCTGGCATCGACGACCAGGATGCTCTCCATAGCGGTCGCGATCACAGTCTGCTTGATCGCGACTTCATGAAAGTTGGAGCAGCTGGTGCCGCGGGTCCAGTGTACGCCACCGGCGGATATGAACGCCTTGTTGATTCCGAGCCGTCGCAGGTAGGACAGGCCGTCGTCCGACGCAAATGACTGCGATGATGGGTGGTAGAGCCCGCCCATCAGCATCACCTGCGTGGCCGGCCGCCGCGTGACGATCGTGGCCACATTCAGCGAATAGCAGATAATCGAGAGTGGCAGATCTTCGGGCAGGCAGTCCGCCAGCGATTGCATCGTGGTGCCGCAGTCGATGAAGATCGTGTCGCCTTCATTGATTGCGGCGGCAGCGGACCGGCAGGCGAGGCGCTTGTCCTGGGTATGCTGGTCGATCTCCTGCTCGAACGCATACTTGATTCCGGTCGGCGAGGCCGCGTTGACGACGTAGCCGCCAAGCAAAGCGAGCGCAGCCTCCGGCCCGGCGAGGTCGCGTCGAACCGTCATCTCGGAAACCTTGAGGAGCCCGGCCGCGTCCTTCAGATGCAGCGCGCCGCTCGTCTCGACGGCGCGGCGCAGTCTCTGCAAACGCTGGACGCGCGTCTCGCTTGATCGTGCGTTCGCTGTTTCAGCCATTTTGGTCACCGAGCTTGCTTATCCGGTTGACAATGATCTTACAATGTTGTGAGTTTGCCAACGTGGAAATGTTAGAATTATAACACGCGGCCTGTTCGAGGTTAGCGGAACATCCCAGCGATGCCGTCCGTCGCCCATGCGGCAAACCCCGGGCAGCCAGGACCAGGGAGGATCACATGCTTCGATCAGCTCATTCAATCTATCTGGCGATCTCGTCGATTCGCTAGGACTGCACGGGCGCGTCGATGAAGCAGAGCGTCTTGATACAGGATGCGTCCGCTGTACCCGTGCAGCCCCATGCCCGAGGCGAGGGGCATGCGCACTCCGTCTCGCGCAACAGCGGCCACGCGCTCGAGATGGATTGGGTCGACGAGATCAGGATCAACCTATCGGCTGCCGAACGGCGTGTCGCGAGCTTGCCGGGCCGGCGAACGGTCAAGAAGGACGCGCAGGCCGCGTGGCTTCTGAAGGCGATCACGTGCATCGACCTGACGACGCTCAACGGCGACGATACGACCGAGCGGGTGAAGCGCCTCTGCGCCAAGGCCAAGGCCCCCGTGCGCGGCGACCTCCTCGCGGCGCTCGGCTTCGCCGCGCGCGAACTGCACACTGGCGCGATCTGCGTCTATCATCGCTTCGTTGCGGCTGCCGTCGAAGCGCTCGACGGATCCGATATCCCGGTCGCTGCGGTCTCCACCGGATTTCCTGCAGGTCTCGTGCCCCACGACCTGAAGCTCAAGGAGATCGAGGCATCCGTCCGGGACGGCGCGCGGGAGATCGACATCGTCATCACCCGTGAGCATGTGCTGACCGGCGATTGGCGGGCCGTCTACGCGGAGGTTCGCGATTTTCGCGCCGCTTGCGGCGACGCGCATCTGAAGACGATCCTTGCAACGGGCGATCTCAAGACGCTGCGCAATGTCGCAAAGGCGTCGATGGTTTGCATGATGGCCGGAGCGGACTTCATCAAGACATCCACCGGCAAGGAAGGCGTGAATGCCACGCTGCCGGTGACGCTCGCGATGCTGCGGATGATCCGTGTGTATCAGGAGCGCACGGGGCACAGGATCGGCTTCAAGCCGGCCGGAGGAATTTCGACGGCAAAGGACGTGCTCAACTATCAGTTCCTGATGAAGGAGGAGTTGGGGCGCGACTGGCTCGAGCCGGATCTGTTCCGCATCGGCGCTTCGAGCCTGCTCGCCGACATCGAGCGGCAGCTCGAGCATCACGTCACCGGTCGCTACTCGGCCTTCAACCGCCACCCCGTGGGATGAGACCCAGCGATGAGCGTCGCAGACTATTTCGAGACGATGGAGTACGGTCCCGCGCCCGAGGCAGACGGCGAGGCGCGCGCCTGGCTGACGCGGCATGAAGCCTCGTTCGGGCATTTCATCAACGGCAAATTCGTCGCGCCACTTTCGGGCCAGCATCTCACGACGATCGAGCCTGCCGTCGGCAAGGCGCTGGCCCGGATTGCGCAAGGCTCTTCTGCCGATGTGGAGGCGGCGGTCAACGCCGCGCGCACTGCGCAGTTGCCATGGGCAAAGCTCGGCGGTCACGGCCGGGCGCGCCATCTCTATGCGTTGGCGCGCATGTTGCAACGTCATGCCCGGTTGTTTGCCGTGCTCGAGGCGATCGACAATGGCAAGCCGATCCGGGAAACCCGGGATCTCGATGTGCCGCTCGCCGCGCGCCATTTCCTGCATCATGCTGGCTGGGCCCAGTTGCAGGAGCGCGAATTCGCCGACCAGGTTCCGATCGGTGTGATCGGCCAGATCATTCCGTGGAATTTTCCGCTACTGATGCTGGCCTGGAAGATCGCGCCCGCACTGGCTGCGGGCAACACGGTGGTGCTGAAGCCGGCAGAGTTTACCTCGCTTACGGCCTTGCTGTTCGCCGAGCTTGCGGCCGAGGCCGGTCTGCCGCCGGGCGTGTTGAACGTGGTGACCGGCGACGGTACGACTGGCGCTTTGCTCGTCGAGAGCCCCGGCGTCGACAAGATTGCCTTCACGGGTTCGACCGAGGTCGGGCGGCTGATCCGCCAATCGACCGCAGGCTCCGGCAAATCCCTGACACTCGAGCTCGGTGGCAAATCGCCATTCATCGTCTTCGACGATGCTGACATCGACGGTGCCGTGGAAGGCGTGGTCGATGCCATCTGGTTCAATCAGGGGCAGGTCTGCTGTGCCGGCTCGCGCCTGCTCTTGCAGGAGGGGATCGCGGAGACCTTCCGCAAGCGACTTGTCCGTCGCATGGAGACGCTTCGCGTCGGCATGCCGCTCGACAAGGCGATCGACATGGGCGCGGTGGTGGCGCCAGTCCAGCTCGAGCGGATCAAACTACTGGTCGAGACCGGGGTGAGGGAGGGCGCAGAGAAATATCAGGCGTCCGCCGCGATGCCCACGGAGGGATGTTTCTATCCGCCGACCCTGCTCTGGAACGTACATCCATCGTCGACGGTTGCGATGGAGGAGATCTTTGGCCCGGTTCTCGTGGCGATGACGTTCCGCACGCCGGACGAAGCTGTGATGCTCGCCAACAATACACGCTACGGCCTTGCCGCCAGCGTGTGGAGCGAAACGATCGGGTTGGCGCTGGACATCGCGCCGAAACTGCTGGCCGGCGTTGTCTGGGTCAACGCGACCAACCTGTTCGACGCAAGCGTCGGATTCGGTGGCTATCGCGAGTCCGGCTTCGGCCGCGAGGGTGGCCGTGAAGGCATGTATGAGTACCTCAAGCCGAAGGTATGGAGCGGGCGCAAGGCGAGGACCAAGGCATCGCCGCTGCCCGCTGCTTCCGACGCCGGCGCCGGATTTGGCGTGCCGCCGATCGATCGAACGGCCAAACTTTTCGTCGGTGGCAAGCAGGTGCGTCCCGACGGAAACTATTCGCGTGCTGTGCTGTCGCTAAACGGCCGGCATCTGGGCGAGGCGGGCGAAGGCAACCGCAAGGATATCCGCAATGCCGTGGCCGCGGCGCGCTCAGCCGAGTCGTGGACAAGGGCAACAGCGCACAATCGGGCTCAAATTCTGTACTATCTTGCCGAGAACCTGTCGGCACGCGACGACGAGTTTGCCCGACGCATCTCCGACATGACGGGGATATCAAGTACAAAGGCGCGCGCGGAAGTCGATGCGAGCATCGAGCGGCTGTTCAGCTATGGCGCCTGGGCCGACAAATTCGAGGGGACTGTCCATGCACCGCCGCTGCGTGGTGTGGCGCTCGCGATGCACGAGCCGATCGGCGTGGTTGGTGTTGCCTGTCCCGATGAGGCGCCGCTGCTTGCCTTCGTCAGTCTGGTCGCGCCGTTGGTAGCAATGGGTAACCGGGTCGTCGTTGTGCCGAGCGAGCGGCATCCGCTCGCCGCGACCGATTTCTATCAGGTGCTGGAGACGTCGGACGTGCCGGCGGGCGTCGTCAATATTGTCACGGGCGACCGCGACGGACTTGTGAAGGTTCTTGCCGAGCACGACGATGTCGACGCGGTCTGGGTTTTTGGATCGCAGGACGCCTCGACAGCAGCCGAACGGCTCTCGATCGGCAATCTCAAGCGCACGCTCGTCGATCATGGCCTCGCGCTCGATTGGTACGACAAGGCTGCCTGCGAAGGCCCGATCCTGCTGCGCCATGCCGTGCAGGTGAAGAACATATGGATCCCCTATGGAGACTAAGCGCCGCTTCTACGGCTGCTTCCTGTTCAGCAAGGGCGTTATCGGGTCGGACGCGGAGTGATGACATGAGCAAGAATGGTGTCGCAGTCCTTGGCGTTTTTGTCGTCGATCTGGCGTTCCGCGCCGGCAATATGCCTGCGATCGGCGAGACGATTGCCGGATCGGGATTTGCGATGGGACCCGGCGGCAAAGGATCGAACCAGGCCGTGGCGGCGGCGCGCGCCGGCGCCAGCGTGAGCTTCATCTCCCGGATTGGTAGCGACGCCTTCGGCGAGCTTGCGATCAAGACGTGGGAGGCCGAGGGAATCAAGCCGTGCGTGGCCAGGACCACGGAGGCGCCAACCGGCGCCGCGTTCATTTATGTCCACGAGACGCGCGGTGACAACGCGATCATCGTGGTGCCTGGAGCGGCCGGCGGCATCAGCCCGGTCGATGTCGACAAAGCGGCTGACGCTATCCGCGCCAGCCGCGTGTTCGTTACGCAGCTTGAACAGCCGGTGGATGCGGCGCGGCGAGGGCTCGAGATCGCGCGCGGCGCGGGAAGCATCACAGTGTTCAACCCAGCGCCTGCGATCAAGTTTGACAGCAGCCTGTTTGCTCTGTGCGACTACGTCGTCCCCAACGAAACCGAGGCTGAGGCGTTGACCGGAATTGCCGTGAGCGACCTTGCGGGCGCTCGCCGTGCTGGAGATGTGCTGCTGGCCAAGGGAGCCGGAACAGCGCTGATCACGCTCGGCGAACGCGGGGCGCTATTTCACGCGCCGGACCGCTCGCTGCACGTGCCGCCCTTTACCGCGGGCAACGTGGTCGAGACCACGGGCGCGGGCGATGCATTCGTCGGCGGTTTCGCGGCGGCGCTCGCGGACGGTGCGGATCCGCTCCAGGCCGCACGATTCGGCTCGGCGACGGCGGGGATTTCGGTGACGCGGGCCGGGACTGCGCCTGCCATGCCGCGACGTGCGGAGATCGAAGCATTGTTGGCGGGGTGATCTCCTCCATGATGCCCGCCGGTTTCATGGCGGCGGGCTCGCTATGTCCTAAGAGCGTCGACCGCGTGGGCGATGAGAATGCTCAAGCTGAGTACCATCAGGCAAACAATTGCGGCTTGAAATAACATCGGAGTGGTTTCTGTGGGGCCAAGGGTGAGCCGCTCATAAGCCTTCACATTTCGCCAGCATTTGGCCGCGGGAGCGGCGCCTTGGTGTTCATGTCGTTACAAGTCTGCAAGGTTTGAACGCTGGCCGGTCATTGCTGGCCTAATAATTTCGGTTGAGCTCATGATGCCAATACGCACAAGCATCGCCAAATTAGAGCAACACGCAACCCTTTCAAGCGGTCAGCCACTCCTGATTCGAGCAATCCCATAGGGCTGAAGTTCAAAGCCTCCCACCTTGCGGATGTAGGTGCGGCCGCTGTCGAGCCAGACGGGATCGCGCACGGCCGCTTCAAAGCTTCCTTGGTCGAGGACATCCAGACTGGCAGGGCCATCGAAGCCCTTGACCTTCAGGCGCTGAGTCTCGCTCGACAGGTTGGCAAGCCAAAGCACTTGCCCGGCCTTGTTGCGATGGGCAAGAGCGGAAAGCTTTGAAGGCGCAGACGAATCCGTATCGATGCGCCTTGCGCTGCTCGCAGGGGCAAGACCTGCAATCACATGGTAGACAGGGAGCAGTCGGCCGGCGCCGCCATCGAACCACGGTTGGGCATGGGCCAATTTGCGATAGATCATCCCTTGCGGGCCGGTGGCAGAGCCGAGGGCCACTGCGTCGACACCGGCTCTCGCGGCCGCCGACAGATAGCCAAGACTCCATGCGGCGGCGAAGAGCCCGCGCTGGCGCGGATCAATATCGGAGAGGCAGACCCGCCTATTGTCGGGGTTTGGCGCAACCGCTGCGCCATAGGGGTTGTCACGACATGGAATACTGGTCGGGCCAATGTGATAGGGCAGTTTGCCGATCATGGCGCGTGCTGAAGCGAAGATCCACGGAAGAGTCTCAAGCGTCTCCATGACGGAGATGTCGTCAGGCGCATGGACAATGGGACATCCGGTATGTGTGATGAAGTCAAACACGCCCTGAGGGGCGGGCTTGCGGTTCAATTCGGTGAAATAGGAAAGCATTCCACCACCAAGCATGGCATCGGGGAAGGAGGTTCGCGCTGCCGTCGCCATTTCCTCGTAGGTGGGGCCCCAGGGCCTCGGTGTGTTGGGCTGAAACGATTTGAGATCGTGCATCTGGGTGACAACTACGGACGCAGGTGTGAGCCCCGCGGCATTCACTGCGCTCGCGATCGCAGCCACTTCCTTATCGGCCGGCTCTCTGGCTGGCAGAATGATCTCAAGTGTGACGGGAGATCCCGTTTGCCTTGAAAGATCGCGGTAACAGGCGGCGGCTTCTTCCTGTCCTCGCCGGCGTCCGTCGATCTGACATACGAGTGATTGAGGCTTTGCCGCAGCGATCAGGTCCACGGCCTCGAGCGCGGCCGCGGCTTCCTCCATCGGCACGCCGAGGCCGATTTGCGGAATACGGCCCTTCGCGCCCGCAAGAGTTATCGTCGTATCGGCAGCGGAGGTCCTCGGTCTCGATTTCGGCGGTTTGCCTGAGATGGTGAGCGTGATTGACTGGCTGAAGCTCTTGCCTTTCTCCAGCGTGTACGGCCAGGGATCGAGCAGGGAGCACACATAGGTCTTGTAGGAAGCATCCATCCAGTTTCGATGGTCCTCCATCTCGAACTTGTTTCCCTCCATAAGAACGGTCATTGCAACGCCGGACAGCGGCTCGTGCTTAAGCGAGCGGATTTCAAAGATGGGCTGACCGGGGCTGATGAACTTCGGGAATTTGCGCCTCTCTTTCTTCCCATCCGTGTGCACGACTTCGACCGGGCGCCCCACCGTTCCCGCGAGCGGATGCAGCACCACAAACCCTGTGCGATTAGTGAGGAAGTCGGAAAGGGGCGTTCCTTCGGCCGAGAACTTCAGTGTCCCATTGCTGTTTGCGTCGATCTTGGCGGAATATCGGATCGCCTGATTTTGGTCCTTGCAAACGGCCTGATAGGTGATGGCAAACCCATCCTTGTTTTGGTGGACTTTCAGGTCTTCGATCGCCGGAGCATACGTGCCCCAGTCCTTGTCCCGCGCGATATAGGAAATTCCTCGCAAGATCTCGTCACCGTAATAGCGGATGTAGCGTAAGGCGCCGCTGTCGAACACAGCCGAGATGGGACCTGCGGTCAATTCGCGACGTTTGCCTTCGGGAGCTTCGGTTCCGAAGAGCTTGATTGCGCGGCTCGGCTTCCTCTGGGCCATGACGGCTCCCTCAAATGACCTTGTCAGTTTGTGGATCGATCAGAACGGCGCGGTTCATATCGATGTCGATACTGACCTGTTCGCCCGGCGCCGTGACCTCGTGAGCCGCAAATTCGGCGGTGATGCTGATGCCCCCGAGCGGCATGCTAACCTGCACCCGCGAGCCCGTCGGTTGGACGAGCTCTATAGTCGATGGCAACTGCACGTGACCTGGCGCAGCATTCGCGCTAGCCTTGGCGATGTGCTGGGGCCTGAGTCCCAAAATGGCTTGGCCGTTTGGCGCCTTTCGTCCGGTAGGCAGGGTCAGCTTGGTTCCGTCGCGAAGGGTCACCTCTCCGGTCTCGATCGTGGCCGGAAGGAAGTTCATCTTCGGGCTGCCGAGGAAGCCGGCCACGAAGCGCGTTGCCGGCCGCTCAAACAAATCGAGCGGCGTGCCGAGCTGTTCAATCTTGCCGTCGCGCAGCAGCGCGATGCGGTCAGCAAGCGTCATCGCCTCGATCTGGTCGTGGGTCACGTAGATGATGGTACGGCCGAGCTCCTGATGGAGCCGCTTGATTTCGACCCGCATGTCGTCGCGAAGCTGGGCATCGAGATTGCTCAGCGGTTCATCGAATAGAAAGAGCAGCGCGTCGCGCACGATCGCGCGGCCGATCGCGACGCGCTGGCGTTGGCCGCCAGAAAGCTCACGTGGAAATCGCTGGAGAAGTTGTGCAATGCCGAGCAAGTCGGCGGCACGCTTCACACGTTTGTCGATCTGGGGGGATGCAACTTTCCTCGCTCGCAAGCCAAATGCAATGTTTTCATAGACGTTGAGATAGGGATAGAGCGCGTAATTCTGAAACACCATCGCGATGTCGCGATCGCGTGGGCGTGCCCACGTCACATCCTTTCCGCCGATTTCAACTTTGCCGGCGCTCGCCTCCTCGAGGCCTGCGATAGTGCGAAGCAAGGTTGATTTGCCGCATCCCGACGGGCCTACCAGGACTGTGAATTCGCCCGAGGGCACCTCAAGATCGATTCCCTTGACGGCGTGGTATGTGCCGTAGTGCTTGTGGAGTCCGGTAATCTTCAGGTCCGACACGAGTTAACCCTTGACTGCGCCCATGGATATGCCGCGGACGAGATAGCGCTGCAGCGTTGCGACGGTGATGAATACGGGAATGGTCCCGAGCACCGACATCGCGGCGATCTTGGACCAGAAGTTCGACTGGCCTCCAAAGTAATGCGTGACCTGGACCGTGTAGGTCGTGACCTCGGTGCGCGTGAGAACCAGTGAAAACAGAAAGTCGTTCCAGGAAAAGACGAAGGTGAAGACGGCGGTGGCGAACAGCCCGGAGCGCGCCATCGGAAATACCACCTTCCACAGGACCTCCCAGCGGCTGCAGCCGTCGATGAGAGCGCTCTCTTCGAGCTCTAGTGGAATGTCCTCGATATAGCCCCGCATCATCCAGATCACATAGGGCAGGCCAAACGCGGTATAGAGGATGATGAGCCCGATATAGGTATCGACCCAGCCGAGCCAGACATAGAATAGGAAGACCGGAAATGCGATGGCCACGGGGGGCATCATGCGTTGCGAGATGATCCACACGGCGAGGTTCTCGCCGCCTGTCTTGAAACGTGCCAGTGAGTAGGCGGCGATAGTGCCGAAGATCATGGCAAAGAAGGTCGATACCGAAGCAAGTACCAGACTGTTGCCGACCGTTTTGGCATCGCCATCCTTGAACAGCACCGCATAATTGTTGAACTGGATGCTCTTGGGGTACCACACTGGTGGGAAAGCGAAGATCTCGCCTGGCGTCTTGAACGAAATCGCAAACAGCCAGTATATCGGAAAGACAAAGATAACGACGAGGAACGTCGCGATGAGATAGCGCCAGACCAGCTTCGTTTCCTTGCGACGATGAAACGGCAAGCCTTTCATTTTGCCAATCCCATGCGTCGAATGGCCCAGGTCACGATGACGGTGAGAAGCGCGATGACCAGAAACGCGATCGCCGCCGTGTAGCTCGACTCGAACTGCCTGAAGCCCTGAACGTAGGTATAGACCGAGATCGTCTCGGTCATTGTGCCGGGACCGCCCGCCGTGAGCGCCCAAATGATGTCGAAGATGCGAAAGAGGTCGAGGCCACGAATCAGAATGGCGATCGACATGACCGGAAAGATTGCGGGAAGGACCACATAGCGGAAGCTGCGCCAGAACCGCGCTCCGTCAATCTCCGCGGCCTCGGTCAACGAGCGATCGACATTCGAAAGGGCGGCAAGCAAGATCAGGAACATGAACGGCGTCCACTGCCAGATCTCACAGAAGATGATGGCGGGATAGACGAGGCTAGGATTGACCGTCCAAAGAGCCGGCACGGGGTGACCAGCGAACCAGCCGATGATCTGGTTGATCGGGCCATAACGGTTGTCGAACAGGAGCCGCCATGTGGCGCCGGCGACGATCGGCGAGATGATTGCCGGTAGCACCAGTAGCGAAACGAAAAGCTGCCGTCCGGGCATGTGGTCGAGGAACAGATAGGCCATGGCGAGGCCGAGGAGCAGTTCGATAGGAAGGGCTATGACCATGACAAGCACGGTGTGGAGGAGTGACTGCCATAGTCTCGCGTCATGAAAGAGCTGAACGTAGTTCACCAGTCCGGCAAAGGATGTGTCAGTCTCCAGCATGGTGACGCGCATGAAGCTGACCACCAGCGAGAAGATCAGTGGAAACAGGCCGATCAACAACAGCAGAAAGATGGCCGGCGAAATCAGCCAGTATCTGAAGTTGCGGTCGGGATGGGCGATGGCGGCCATGGCTGAAGTCGGGATACGTTCCGCTTTGGTCTCGTGCCGTCGTCGACAGCGGGCGGAGCCTCTCCCGCTGGAAGGCGGGAGAGGAGAGGAGAGCGGCATGCCTACATTTTCGGATAGGCGCCGGACTCGGCGGCCCAGGCCGCATAGACCATCTTCTGCTTGTCGACGCCGATTTTCTGGGTGATCTCGTCCCACTGGGTTGCCGCTGCATTGAGGATCGTCTTCGGATCGTCGCCCGCCCAGAGCTTTGAGATCGCCTGGCGCATGACCTCCTCATATTTATCGGTTTGTAGCAGCGACAGATCGAGAAGGCCCGTCTGCGATGCCTGTTTCAAGGCTGCCAGATAGTCCTTGGCGTTTGGCCACAGAGCGAGATAGCCAGGATCCGCATAGTGCGAGTCGCGGAACGGATCGCGTAGCGTATAGGGAAGCTGAACGCGCTGACCGCTCACATCTTCGCTGTTGAGCCATTGGATGAACAGATAGGCTGCATCCTTGTTCTTCGAGGTGGACGAAATCGACAAGGCAAAGCCGGCGGCGAGCTCGGGGTGTCCTCCCGGTGGCAAGGCATAGCCTACTTTGCCAGCTATGGTGGTTTTTGGGACCCAGTTGAGTGCCTCTTGGTCCGTACCATATCCCTCGGCCCAGCGCCCGTAGGGTGGCCAGGAAATCGTCATGGCCGACTGGCCTTGCAGGAAAGTCGCGAGATTCTCAACGAAGCCGAACTGCTCCACGCCGGGCGGCATGAATTTGTTCTCGTTGCGCATGGCAGTGAAGACTTTGACGCCAACATCAGAGTTGATCGTGGCCTTCATGGTGTCGGCATCGAAGAACTTGCCGCCCTCATTGCGGAAGCGTTCCTCGAACATGTACATGGCGTAAGGAGGCTGTCGGAAGAAGGAGGCGCCGTAGATACCTTTGTCCTTTAGGATGTCCGTAAGACCAGCTCCGACGACATCGAAATCCGCCCATGTCTTCGGCACCGCGAGGTCCTTGCCTGTCTTCTCCTTGAAAGCCTTCTGTACGGCTGGATCCTCGAAGAGGTCGCGCCGATAGTACATCAGGAACACGTCGCCATCGTCGGGGAAGCCGTAGATCTTGCCGCTCACTTTCATCTGGTTGTCGCGGTAGGTCGGCGCAATCGTCTGCAGCTCGGAGGCGTAACCGTATTTCTCGACATAGGGGTCAAGCACCTCAAGCGCCCCGGCTTGGGCAAGATCGGGCATCCAGGCAGGTATGACGTTGAGCGCGTCATAGGCGCCGGCTCCCGACTTGTAGTCCTGCATGATCTTGGTGAACATCTCGGCAGTTGCGACCTCGATCACCTTCACATCGATTCCGGTCAGCTCTTTCCACTTCGGACCTGAGAAGTGAGTGGGATCGAGCGACTGAAGTCCTGCCTCCCAGACGATCGTGATCGTACGTCCCTTGTATTGCTGGGCGGCCTTGACGGCGGTGTCGGCAGCCGAGGCGGCCCATGCCGGTCGTCCCATTGTCGCGACGAGGCCGGCGCCCAGACTGATCTTTCCGAAATCACGTCTATTGATCATCGTGTCCTCCCGTTCCTTGATTGACATTTCAAATGTCCCTCGCTCGTTTGCGGCGAGGAATTCTCAATTCTCAAATTGGCGGCGGTACTCCTCTAGTTTGCGCTGGAAATTCGGTTTCTCGAGTACCGCGCGATTGACGATACCGCGCGGGATTCGCCCTTGCTGAATGTCGAGCACAGCCCTGATATCGGCTGCACCATTTCCGGCGAAACACTGATCGGTCCAGCAAAGTGCATGAGGTGTCACGATGATGTTGTCGAGCGCGAACAGTGGATCGGACGGATCGGTCGGTTCCTGCTCGAATACATCGAGGGCCGCACCGGCAATCCGCCTGCTATTGAGGACGTCTGTGAGCGCTTTTTGATCGACGATTGGTCCGCGTGCGGTATTGATGAAGAAGGCGGTATTCTTCATCAGGGCGAGACGGTCGGCGTTCACGAGGTGGCGCGTCTCGGCCGTCAGTGGACAGTTCACCGTAACGATGTCGGCACGGGCGAACAAATCGTCGAGACCGACGAGCTCGACTCCCAGCGCGGCGGCCAGCTTGGTATCCGCAAGTGGGTCGTGCGCGATGAACCTCATGTCGAACGGCTTGGCGAGCCGGAACAACTCGGCCCCAATATTGCCGATGCCGATCGAACCCAGCACCTTGCCGACCAGGCCAAAGCCCATATGTCCGCCACGCGCGGCAAAACCCGGTGGCCCTTGTCGGGCAAGCCTGTCCTTGACCATCAGCTTTCCGGTGAGTGCCAGAATGAAGGTCATGATCGACACAGCGACAGGGCGGCGTACGCCGTCCGGCGTGATCGCCAACGCAATGTCCGCGGCGGTACAGGTTGGCACATCCACGGTGTCATAGCCGACGCCGAAGCGGGCTATGATGCTGAGCCTGCCGTTTTTGGGGGCGCTCCCGGGCGCAAAGCGGTGAGCCAGCAGGATGAGTGCGTCGAAGTCTTCAAGATCGCTGCTGCGCAGAGGGTTGGCGTCATCCAAATACGTCATTTCCACACCGCGGGCCTCCAGCAGAGGCTTCAGATCGAAATCGGGGTAGACGGCGGAGCCGTCGGCCTTCCTGAAATCGCCTGAAAGGGCAACACGGAATGGCGCGTTCATGGCATGCATCCCTTCCGCAAGGTGGTGATTGCGGCCGTCAGCGCATCCCGGAGCACCCAAACGTCGCCAGAATAGCAGCAAAAATCGAAGCCCTGCTTGTAGAGCGCTATGCCGACCTCGGTCGTCGGTACCAGGCGGCCCAGTGCCTTCTTGTGCTTCTTGGCGGCCGCAATCGTCTGCTCGACCGCCTTCAGAAATTTCGGATGGTCGAACTGGCCGGGGATGCCAAGCGATACTGACAAGTCGAAATGGCCGATCCACAGGCAGTCGACGCCATCGACAGCAGCAATCCCGTCGGCATTTTCGGCGCCTTCAGCGGTCTCGATCTGGCAGAACAGCGTTGTCCGCTCGTTGGCAGCCGCAAGCTTCTCGGGCACCGGGCCTTGCCCATAGGCATCATGCGCAATACTCAAGGCAACGCCACGTCGCCCATCCGGATAGTATTTCATGCAATTGACGACGGCCTCCGCTTCTGCGGCAGTACTGACCATCGGGATCATGATTCCTTCCGCGCCCGCGTCGCAGGCGCGCGCGATATGGTGATATTCCTTTGATGGCACGCGGACGATGGCCGGCAACCCTGCGGCTTCAAAGTAGCGCGCAGAACTCTTGACGGTTTCGAAGCCGAAGCCCGAATGCTCCAGGTCGAAAAGCGCGAAATCGCAGCCCGCTTGTTTGAGGATATGGCCGATTCCCGGAGTGGCAAACTCGACGATGAAATGACCAAGCTTGGCCTCTGGCGTGCGGGTCATTTGCTTGAGTCCGGCACGAGCCATTGTTCATCCTCCCGTTTGGTCTGTTGTTCGATCCCTTGAAGTGGAGATCAAACCCAGTCGACGTTCTTGTTCATGATCAGGTCGGCGCTAGTCCTGTCGACAAACCATTCATTTGCCCGCCCTCCGGACCTTCCAGTAGAGCTTGCCAACCTGATCGAGGTGCGAGCGCATGCGGGCGTCGGCAAGTTCCGGATCGTGTGCCTTGATCGCTTCGAAGATCGCGACATGCGCGTCGAAGGCGACCCGGTTCTGGCTGGGATAGCTGAGCGTCACACGTCTCTGGTCGACGAGCCAATCGATGATGGCTCGGTGCATGACCACATAGATGGGATTCTTGGGGATCGTAGCGATCGCGTAGTGAAATGTGATATCCGAGTCCTCAAAGCGTTGGACGTCGCCAATGGACTTGTAGTTCGCGTCAAGCGCATCGCTCAGGTAGCGGATATCTTTTGCTGTGGCGTTGCGTGCAGCATCACGTGCCAGGCCGGTCTCAAAGAGGGCGCGCGCATCCTGGAAATGACGGATGCCGTTGTCATCGGAGAGCAGATATTTTGCACTGCTCGACAGCGACGTCATAACGACTTCAGCACTCGGCGCTGTGACCCGTGCCCGCGACCCCGCCCGAAGATCAACGAGCCCCGTGCGCTGCAGATGAAACAGTGCCTCGCGGATGGCTGTCCGGCCAACGCCAAACTCCGCCATGAGCTGACGTTCTGATGGCAGCTCGGCGCCGGCCACCAATTCCCGATCGCGTATCCTCTGCTCGAGGATATCGACGACCTGCTCAAAGAGACGCGATCGTTTGAGCTGAGGGGACATTGGTATACCTAGTATACCAGGGTACGCTAGGTCCTGCTGATGCCACTGTCAATAAGCGCCATGATGGACGGGACGTAAGGTGGTCTTGGCTGACGTCCACCTACGGAAGATTATAACTTAGGGCCTCTTTGCCCTGCTCTCCGGAAACGACGCGTCTTAAGCGGCATAAAAATCGAGAGGACACGCTCATGCAGTGGCTCAAGGAAACCTTTCATGTCGACAAACCGATCATCGCCATGTGCCACTTGCAGGCATTGCCCGGCGATCCCGGATACGATGCGGCCGGCGGCATGAGCAGAGTGGTCGAAATGGCCCTTGCCGATCTCGACCACCTTCAGAACGGCGGTGCCGACGCTGTAATGTTTTCCAACGAGTTCAGCCTGCCTTATCTGACCAAGGTGCGTCCCGAAACCACCGTGGCGATGGCACGCGTCATCGGTGAGCTCATGCGCTTCATCAAGGTACCGTTTGGCGTCAACGTCTTGTGGGATCCCATTGCCTCGATCGATCTTGCGGCCGCCACCGGAGCAAGCTTCATCCGTGAGATCATGAGCGGGGTCTACGCCAGCGATTTCGGGCTGTGGAATACCAATGTCGGTGAAATAGCGCGCCACAAGGCAAGGCTGGCCCCGAAGCTCAGGCTTCTGTTCAACATCGTGCCCGAAGCCGCTGCCTATCTGGGCAATCGCTCGATTGCGGATATCGCCCGCTCGACCGCCTTCAACAACCGGCCCGACGCCATCTGCGTGTCCGGCCTCACCGCTGGCGCCGAAACAGACACCCAGGTCCTTTCCACGGTCAAAGCGGCCGTGCCGGGCACAGCCGTGCTTTGCAACACGGGTTGCCGGATCGACAATATCGAACGCCAGCTCGCCGTTTCGGACGGGGCAGTCGTGGGATCGACATTCAAAGTCGACGGCATCTTCGAAAATCCGGTCGATCCAGCGCGTGTTCAGGCCTTCATGGACAAGGTCAAAGCGATCCGCTCTGCCTTGCCCGCGGTCGCATAAGAAATGTCGCCGGGTCCGGCAGCCCACGGCGCCGGCTCGATCCAGATCTGATGAACAGCAAAGGTCCGGTACCGGACCAGATTGGACCAAAGTGACGATTGACCAACGCAGCCTCACTCGCATCGAGGCATGGACCAAAGAGCTCTGCCTGATACCTGGTCTTTCCGGCTACGAAGATCCGGTAAGCGACTACATCCGGGCCGCCTTTATCGACCCCCGCGTCGAGAGCCACGGCGATGCGTTCGGGAATTTGACCCTCACGGTGAAGGGGACAGACTCCGCAGCTCCATCGGTGATGGTCTTCGCCCACACCGATCAGCTTGGCCTCTTGGTACGACGGATTGAAGCGAACGGTTTCGTTCGGGTGGAACGGCTCGGGGGCGTGCCCGAACGGGTGCTGCCGGGCTTGCGATTGGTGATCATGAGCAAGCATGGCAGGCAGATCCCCTGCGTCGTCGGCATCAAGGCGCACCATGCCACGCCGCAAGACGAAAAGGGCCAGGTGCTCGGCTATGACAAGCTCTTCCTCGATCTCGGCGCCAGATCGGCAGAAGAGGTGCGCGCCCTCGGCGTCGACATCGGTGCGCCAGTCACCTACTGGCCCGCTTTCGAACGATTGGCCGGCACACGCGTGTCCGGAACGGCAATCGACGACCGTGCCGGTTGTGCCGCGCTGATGGACCTTGTGCAAAGGCTTTTGGATGAACCGGTTCCAGCTACGCTGCATGCGGTTTTTTCGGTGCAAGAGGAGTTCAACCTGCGCGGCGCCATGCTTGCGGCCGGGCGTCTCAGGCCAGATGCGGCCATTTCGATCGACATCATGGTCGCCTCCGATACGCCTGATCTCGCGGAGCGCGGCGAACTGCAGCTTGGCGGCGGTCCGGCGCTTGGCCTCTACAGCTTCCACGGGCGCGGCACGCTCAATGGTACGCTTGCCCATCCTGCGCTCCTCAATCATCTTGTGGAGACAGCTAGCCGCGTCGGCATGCCCATCCAGCGCAGCGCTCATACCGGCTGCCTCACGGATTCCTCCTACGTTCAGCTCGTGGGCGAAGGAATTCCCTCCATCGATATTGGCTATCCGACACGCTACACGCATGCGCCGATCGAAACCTGCGACCTTGCCGATCTTGAACAGATAGCGGCACTGCTTGCACTGGCTCTGCGCGATATGAAAGCAGGCTTCTCCTTCAAACGGAGGAGATATTCATGCGGCACCTCCTAGGCATCGATATTGGCAGTTATTCCAGCAAAGGCGTCCTGCTTGATGAGTCCGGTACTATTCGGGCAACAGCGCAGCGCAAGCACGACATGCGAGTGCCGGGGCCAGGACTCGCTGAACATGACGCCCTGCAGGATTGGTGGGATGGCTTTCGCGCGCTGAGCCAGCGCCTGATCCTGGACAGTGGGATCAATCCGGCTGCGGTTGCCGCGGTCGGGTGCAGCGGGATTGGCCCCTGTGCGCTGCCTGTGACTGAAGCCGGTAAGCCCCTACGCCCAGCGATCCTGTATGGCGTAGATACACGCGCCGAAGCCGAAATCGAAGAGCTCAATGCTGAACTCGGCGCACCGGCCGTGCTGGCCCGAACCGGCAATCCGCTGACGACACAGTCTGTCGGTCCGAAGGTCCGATGGCTTGCAAAGCATGAGCCTGACACTTTCCGCAAAACTGGGCGGATCGTCGGCTGTCCTACCTTTATCGTTCACCGATTGACAGGACGGTGGGTCGTCGATCACTACGGCGCGTCCTGCTACACGCCGTTCTATGACCTTGCCGCCAAAGGTTGGCATGACGAGACGATCGAACGGATTTGCCCGGTCGACTGGCTACCTCAAATCGCCTGGACAACGGAGATTGTCGGCCATGTGAGCACTGAAGCCGCAGCGGAAACTGGGCTCGCCGCTGGCACGGCTGTGATCGCTGGCACCATCGATGCGGCAAGCGAAGCGATCAGCGTCGGCGTGCAAAAGCCGGGTGACTTGATGATCATGTACGGCACTACGGCCTTCTTCATCCAGGTCAATGCCGAACTCGTCGTCGACCCCCGTTTCTGGGCTGCGCCGTTTCTGTTCGAGAACACCTGGAGTGTCATGGGCGGTCTTGCGACTGGTGGCGGTCTAACCCAGTGGTTTCGCAAGGAAATGACTGGACTCTCCGACGAGGATGCATCCTTCCAGACGCTGATGGAAGAGGCGCTCAAAAGCCCGCCGGGCGCCAACGGCATTTTGATGCTTCCGTATTTCAGTGGTGAGCGAACACCAATCAACGATCCGCAAGCCAAGGGACTGATCTTCGGCCTGACGCTCGCGCACCACCGCGGCGATGTCTATCGTGCGCTGATCGAGGGAATTGGCCACGCAACCCGGCATAATCTCGACAGCTTTGCCGAAATGCAGCCGGCTCGAAGTATTTATGCGACCGGAGGCGGCGTACAGAATCCTCTGTGGACACAATGCGTCAGCGACATTGCAGGCATACGTCAGAACGTGCGCCGGCACACGGTGGGTGCGGCGCTCGGATCTGCCTTTCTCGCAGGAATAGGCAGCGGGATCTTCGTGCCGGAGGATATCGATCGCATTAACCCGATTGTGTCGCAAATCGCACCGAATGAGGCCAACCGCAACCGCTACGAGGTCGATCATGCCGCTTTCAAAGCGCTTTACGTCAACAACAGAGGCATGATGCGACGGTCCACGGCAAGCTAGTCGATGGGACCGGAGGCAGCTGGCGTGGCTATCACGAGCGTGGCCGATCGTTTCAAGGACGCGCAACCAGCAATGGCTGCACGTTTTCGCCACCTGCCATCAGGGGATTCGACGGCTCGAAATGCTCACGCAGCTCTCGCCTCCTGACGAGCGCGCGCGCACTGGCAAATGCATCTTTCAGACTTTCGGCTCGACGGAGCGCGACGTTGAAGAAGGCGTCACCGAAATAAGTCCACTTCGCCTTGTCCTCACAGCCGAACGACGGATGATCGGCGTCGGCCGCTGTAATGACCAAGACATCGGGATTCGCGAGACGAGGGATGAAGACTCCAGAGTAGCAGGCTGAGATAATTACCACCTTGTGGCGCACGCCGGTCTTTCCAAGCATCTCGGCGAGACGGGATGGCGTAAGCGTTTGCCCAAGCCGCCCAGCCTTGATTGCAAGGCCGTCGGGCGAGCCATGCGAAGTGAGAATCAAGAACAACACGTCTTTCTGGGCGTCCAGGCGGCCGGCCGCGACCTGCAACGACCTGGCCAGCGTTTCGACAGTAGCGCTGCCACCTTTCTTCGAATTGTACTGCACCTCGATCGGGCCAACTTCGAAACGATCGGCGACGACCTGGGCTGCACCGGTCGCCTCGCTTCGAAACACGTCTTGATCGCCGAAAAGGCCAAAGGACACCACGCCGACCTTGTGGGCACCCTCGATGGCGTGCGCGGTCGAAACCGACAGCGTGACGACCAAGGCAAAAGCAACGAGCAGCGCGCCAAGCGGCCAACGGCGCTGAAACGACGTGGGTTTTCGCATGTACCACCAAAATCTGCGGTCTAGAGTGACGGTCAAGTCGCGAACGATGATGTAGCGCGATGCTTAGGCGCACCGCAGCAAGAAACACATTCCGGAGTTGCCTTTCGTTGGAGTTTTTGGTTGCAACCGACAAGGTATAGTCGGTTCGATGCTGTGCATCGCACTCACAAAAAATGAGCGGCACGTTGGATTTGCGATGTGCTCTGCGTTGAAACCCGTCAGTCGCAGGGCGGCTGCAGATTGAGCTGCCGCAGAAGGGGGGCGAGCCCATCTGAACTGCAGTTTTTCACTTCGGTCACCTGCTTTGGCTTTTCGATCGGACGTGTCTGTGGCCTCTTGGCCTCAGCGGTACCGCGGTTTTGGATCTTGTTTCTAGAAGCCGTCGGATCGTGCCAGTGACGAGGAATAAACTCAGGCAGCTTTCGATCCACCTTGGGTTCGGCGGCCAGCGGCGGAGCAGCAGCGATTTGGGGTGTCGGTACCGCCGGCTCATCCGCCTCGACAGTGACATTCTGACCGATTGCTTCGGTGTGGACCGGAAGCCGATCGCTTTTATTACCGCTGACCACCGGAAAATCCGACGCCATGCCAACTTTGGTAGCGGGTGCGGGCGCACGGCTGGGGCCGAGCGGGGAAACCACGCCAACCACGCATATGATGCAAACGGCAATAATCCTGATCATGCCGGTTTGTCCCGAGCGTCGCACGACTTAAGCGTTGCGTCGGAATCAGCCTAGAATAAGACTAAACGCTCCTCGCAATGGAGCGCCCCACATTGCGGGCGTCGTGGCCGTGCCGAACTTGCTGGTGGCGGCCTGCTGAAATCTATCGAGTGTTGCAGCCAAGCAATTCCCAAAATCACATTGTTGCCCCAATATAGACACTGGCCGGTCAGGATTCGACCAGCGGAGACTGGCTAGTGGTTCATCACAGTGGTTTTGACTCTTTGGCGGCAGCTGGATAGGCGCGGCCGAGTTTGGCGCGGGCTTTGTC